>DAOVDS010000008.1 GCA_030669415.1 bacterium | reverse complement strand
GTCTTGGAAATCTTTTGTGTTGACATCGGCTCCTTTGGTAATCAGCAGCTCTACTACTTCCTTGTGGCCGTGTGAGGCTGCCCAGTGTATAGGCATTCCGAGACCTCTCCAGCCTGTTGACTCCAAGTTGATGTCGGCACCGTTGGCAATAAGGAGTTCCACAATATCTTTGTGACCTCTATCTGCGGCAAAATGAAGCGACGTTCCAGGTGTAAATGTTATGCTACCTGCCGACATTGCATTCACATCCGCGCCGTTGGCGATAAGCAGTGCTGCAATCTGCTTGTGGCCGCATTCTGCAGCAACGTGAAGAGGCGTCAACTCGTAGCCGCCGCCCCTTGCGTCTACATCGGCGCCTCTTGTCAGAAGGAACCTCACTGCCTTAGTTTTCCCTTCCCCCGCGGCGCGGTGAAGCGCAGTCCTTGTTTCCAGTTCTCCCTGTCCGGGAATGCCGCCGGATGCAGCCAACCACTTCGCCAACTTCCAGCGGCCTTCAATCACCGCATGGTCGAGGGGAGTCCAGCCTTGTGCATCTCTGGCGTTGATGTTTGCACCTTTGGCGAGAAGTTCCTTCATTCTCGCGACGTTCCCCTCCTTGGCTGCATGTATGAGAGCCGCTCTGTGGGGTTCCCCTGACTTTCCGCCCCGTTCCCGAAGCAGTGCGACTGTGTCGTGGTAACCGCTCTCCATAGCGCAATCCAAAGGGGTAAAGTAACGATTGTCCACCGCATTGACATCAGCACCCGCATCAAGGAGCAACTCCACTGATGCCTTCCCTCCCACGGCCTCATGCAGCGGTGCTTTTCCCCGGTAGTCCTTCGCGTTCACGTCAGCACCTTCGGCTATGAGCAGCTTGGCAAGAGCGTCATCTTCAAACGCCTCTATTGCATAGTGCAGCGGTGTCCGGCCCCATTCGTCGCGTGTATCAATATCCGCGCCCCGGGTAAGCAATTCCTTCACCTGCTCAACGTCATTGTCCGTTACGGCGTCCCAGAAGAGCATCTCAAGCTCTGCCGACCTGCCGCCGTGCTTTTCGAGCAGTTTTGCGATATCCTTGTGGCCTTCTTGCTTCGCCAGGTCCAAGGGTGTCGCCCATTCACACTCATCCTCGTCAACACTGGTGGCGTTGACATTGGCGCCCTTCTGGATGAGAAGCTCTGCTACTGCTTTGTGGCCATCTTTTGCGGCCACGTGCAGCAGCGTTTTACCGCCTTTGCCTTTCGCGTTGACATCCATACCTCTTGCGAGCAAGGCTTTCACGGCGGCAAGGTCGCCACTCTCCACCGCGCTGATAAGAGCCTCTGCGGACGGTTTCCTCCGTGCCGCCGCGCAGCCGCAGAGTAGCAGAGCAGCGCAGAACAGCAGCACGCTGACAATACATGCGGCAAACGTTTTGGATTTTGGGCTTTGGCATTGATTTGGCATTTGAGCTTTAGCCTTTGACATTCTTGCACTTCCCCGTATCTGCCCCCGCCGGTGCCATAGGCATTCTCTCTAATGTGGCTTCGCCACCGGCGGGGCTTGCATCCACGGACTGAAGTCCGTGGCTTTATGCACTTTATTCCTGCTTCACCTCCTGCTCGACGACGGTATCGGCCATGCGCTCGAGGTTCAGGTACTCGCTCTTGCTACACTCCTTTCGGCCGTACCACTTGTAGTCGAACGCCGATGTCAGCGCCTCGAAGGGCTTGTGTTCCTCGCGTGTGGGTTTCAGTTCCCACACATACTCCCAGTTGGTTTTCGCAGAGTCGTAGGATATCAGCCGCCTGCGGTGAAGCACCACAAGCAGGCTCAGGTACAGCGCCCTGAGTGCCTGCGTGTAATCGCCGTTTTCAAAGTATTCGCTCGCAAGGGCCTTCCACTGCTCGGGCGTGCGCTTGAGCGCGTCCTCGAGAGTCAGCCTGTCCCTGAAACCGGAAGCCCTCGGCGCAGTTGGAGTCCCGGCTGACCTGCCTTTCGCAATCTGGTATGCGATAATTCCGATAACCACGCCCACAATGACAAGCACGACAATAATGAACATGCCGGTCGGGATGCCGACGGAAGTGCCGTGGCTCACCGGCCTTTTCTTTCGCTCGAATCGCAGCAGGTCGGCGAGCCGGTTGAGGCGCTCGCGGATTCCGAGGTTCCTGTCTCTTATGGTCGGCTTCGCGGCGCCATCGCCAAACTCCTCGCCGGCCGCAAGCTCGGCATCCAGCACGGTGGACTTCCCAGCCCGGAGTTCCTCGACCTGCGCTCTAATCGCATCGAGCTTGCCAAGCGCTTCATCCATGGCGGGGCTGTCGCCGTTGTCGCGGATTCTCTCGGCGAGGCCGCGTGCCCAGCCGTTGCCTACCGTGATAGTCTCCCCGTCAAGAGTGGTAACGCTCAGGTCAACTATTTCAGAGAGCCGCCTGGCCGCCTCCTCTGAACGCATCGGGTCTTCCCGGGCGGCGCTCAGGCTCTCCTTCGCAGCCCTGATTCTCCCGGCGTACTCTTCAAGCGTCTGCGCCCAAGCCACCGCTGCAAGTGCGAAGACAAGCGCCAGTGCCCCGAGGTATCTCACGCCTGCTCCCCCGCGGCCTTCGGCCGCTGCTCTACTTTCTCCTGTTCTCCTTTCTTGTGAGTAGAAAGTTGAGCAGGAGAGCTGCGCCCTCCGGGCGCCGGCAGGCTTTCAATTCTTCTCTCGATGTCGATGCCCTCAGTACGCACCCGCACATCTATGTACAGAAGCACGGCCAGCGCGGATATGACACTGGATGCCGCCAGCATTATCAGCACGTTCAGAGACGCGAGGTAAGTGAGGTTGAACAAGCTGAATGCGTTGGAGAGCAGTCCGACCTCCAGGTCAAAGAAGCTCCTGGCTACAGCCAGGCCCATGTGCACCATGGCGTGAAGCGTCAACAGAACCACAAGCCAGACAACCCCGAGCAGCACGTGTGCCAGCAACGCCCGAATGAAGAAATCGCGCAGCATGCGGTAGCCGCGCTTGAGCGCCCGCATGTAGCGGATGTCCTCGACCATCACCACCGGGGTGCAGAGCGCGAAGAGCGAATAGACTGCGATGCCGGGAACGAAGAACAGGAATGCCGCCACTCCCGCAATCATGTAGGTTACGCCGGCCACGAGAATCAGGGAGCCGCCGTGTTTCAGAGCGCGCCGGAGCGCGCCGCCGGCGCTCACCGGCAGGCCGACCTCAGCGCGGTACAGGTAGTACACACCCGCGCCGTGGCTGATGTGGGATGCGAACAGCAGCACGGAAATCAGGACCCCTGCCAGGAAGTAGAACTGGAACCCGCCCGCGTACTGGGGCGGCGGCAGCTCCGCGAAAGACACAAGCACCAGCAAACCGGCGCCGAGGAGCAGGTACCCGGGCAGGACAATCAGAAGGAGCGCCCCTATGTGGCGTGCGCATACCTCGAGCGCGCCATCAACAAGCTCCATGACGCCCATGGGTCGAAGCTCGAGCAGCGAGGCCTTCGCCCGAGTGTTACCTGACCCAGAAGACCACATCGTCACCGCTGTCGCCCTCATCAGATGTCAGCGTGTCTGTCTCATCTTCAAACTCGCCGTCAGCGCCGGCGCTGACAATCACCGGCGTCTCCAGGCCGTCGGACCAGTAGCGTATCGGCGTTCCGTACACATCTTCCACCTCGCCCCACTCCCTCGCCATCGGCGAGTCGAGATACGGGCCATCCCACCCTGATATTTCACCGTAGTAGTCGAGCATCAGTACCTGCAGGCCTTCGTCGGCGGCGGGGAAGCGCCCGCAGTCCTCTCGAAACTCAAGCAGTGCGCCCACGATTGTTTCCATCCACTCGTCATTCTCTTCCCAGCGCTCCTCCGGGACATCCGAGCGCGCCTGGGGGATACCGAACACTGCGAAGCCGCCGATGCAAAGCGAGCAGACAAGCAGAGAGGCAAGCGTTACAACAGCAGCAGCCGGTCTCTCCCATGAGCGGGTGCGCTTGCCTTCTCGACGGTGCGCACGCGGCAGGCAGTCAGCGCAGTAGTTGACGCCCTCAATCTTCGTGGCGCACTCGACGCAGACGTATTTACGGCACTTCACGCAAATGCCGATTGCGTCCCGCTCCGGGTGGTTCAAGCAATGATAAGCCATTACCGTGCGACCTTGATTACTTCAGCCGCTTCGCGGCCTCGAGCGTGTTTCGCATTAGAATCGCCGTAGTCATGGGGCCGACGCCGCCGGGTACGGGCGTTATCTTCGCAGCCCTTTCCCTGGCTACCTCGAACTCCACGTCGCCCACTGTGCGCATCTTCTTCTTGCCGTTCTCCTTCAGGACCGGCTCGCCATTCTCGTCAAGAACCGGAATGCGGTTAATGCCCACATCAATCACGATGGCGCCGGGCTTTATCCACTCGCCCTTTATAATCTGCGGCCTGCCGACGGCGGCGAACAGGACATCGGCGGCCTTTACCTTCTCCTCGAGCTCCCTGGTGCGCGAGTGGCACACCGTGACGGTGCAGCTTCGGCTCATGGAGAGAAGCAGCATGGCGACAGGCTTTCCGACAATCTCGCTTCGCCCGACAATCGTTACATCCAGGCCCTGGAGCTGGGCAACAGCCTCGTGCAGCAACTCCACCGCACCCATGGCAGTGCAGGGAACCTGGGCCGGCCTGTCCTGCATGAGAAGCCCGAGGCTCGCGGGGCATATCCCTTCCACATCCTTACGGTAGTCAATCGCCTGCTGGACAGCCCTGCGGTCAACACCTTCCGGCACAGGCATTTGGAGAATCATGCCTGTCACTTCCGGGTTGGCGTTGAGTTCTTCGACCTTGGCGATAAGCTGCTGCTGGTTCGTATCGGCAGGGAGCTGCTCAAGCGTGTACTGGATACCCACAGCCTCGGCCTTTTTCTTCTGGCTGTTTACGTAATACATCGAGCCCGGGTCCTCGCCGCACTGTATCGCGACGAGGTGTGGCTTCACGCCGCCTGCCTGTATCTGCTCCGCAACCTCTGCGATAATCTTCTGCGAAATCGTCTTCCCATCAATAAGCTCGGCTGCCATCCGTTCCCCCTTTCACACAGTGACCGTAGAACTTTCCTCGCAAAGATTCCGATTGTACCTGCCCTACGCCTGCTCTTCAAGCATAAACACCAGCCCTGCGAGAATGGTGTGCAAGACATTTTTGTGGAGGACAGAAGCCCCGCCGCTGTGCGGCGGGGTTCGAACCGACCCCGGGTCATAGACCCGGGGCTTCGTGATTTCAAGGCCCCTGTGACCCGGCGCGCAGAGATTACCTGCGAAACTGTCGCGGTCACGCGAAAATGGGTGTGCGCGACAGTTTTGCAGGTATCAGAGGGCACAAGCCCCGGGCTTCGGAGCCCGGGGCCTGATTTCTGTCACGCTTCCGGCGTGGTGTCAAGGTGTGGTGTACTTGATTATCAACTGCGGAGCATTAGTACCCTCGTGGGTATCCATGTCACAGCCGTCGACACTGGCAGTCGTGAAGCCCGGCGTGAGGGCTAAGCCGTAGTTGGTCACAGTGCCATCCACCCAGTCTTCAACCAGTGCCTGAAGTCCTGCGGCCGTTACTGTAATCCAGCCTGTGAATCCGTTGGCAGGTCCTGTGAATGTGCCTACCGACGTCGCGGTCGGGGCGCTGCCAAAGGTGATTGTGGACTCATCCCAGGTTGCGGCCACATCGCAGACATTGAACGTGAACCCGGCACCGAGGTTGTTGGCGGTAAAAGTGACATACAGGCGCAGTTCGACAGAATCAATCACCAGGGTTGCGGGCACAGTCGAGGTGTCAAACAAGATATAGGCACACATGTCACCGTCGTATGCGGGGTCCCCTACGTTTATCTGCCCGGCAGACATGCCAGCTTGAGTGCCGTAGGCGGTAGCAGGGTCAACCTCAATAACGACCGCATCCTGTTGAGCTGTCAGCGAATACTGGGGGCCGACTGGCACCGGGACCGATTTCTTCTTCTTCTTTGCGCAGCCGGTGCTTACGACGCATACGGCAAGCAGCACGATAAGTGCTGTAAACAAAAACCTTCTCGACATCATCCTCTCCCTCCAAAAAAGACAGGCGGTAGTATACGTTTTGTGTGCACACGTGTCAACCGATTTTTTTCTATTACATTAGTTGCCGATGCCGACCGTAACGCTGCGGAAGCGCGATGGCGCGCAGCCGTGCGACATCTCGGCGCCCTGACCCGGCTGGCCCTTGCCGCAGTTGGTAACGCCAAGGAGCACCCATTCTTCGGGCCCGCAGATGAAGTCGCAGGAGTTCCAGAACTCGGTCGTAAGGCCCTGGTAGTTGGGGTTCTTGTACATCTTTCCCAGCTTGCCGCTCTTGGTAACCTCATAGGCAGCCTCGCACCCGAACTGGAAGTTCACGCGAAGCTGGTCAATGGACCACGACTTGTTGTTGACCATGTATATGGCGCCGGGCGAGTCGGCGAGAAGTTCCTCGAACGAGCCCTTGTGCGGCAGCAGGCTGAGGTTGTTCTGGCGTATCATGGGGAGGTTTTCGTACCCGTCGGCGCGGTTGCAGCCGCGTGAGCGTTCCTCCCTGGCAACGTGGGCGAGCTCACGGTTGGTCATGTATCCGACGAAGAGCCCGTTCTTGACAAGGTAGTTGCGGCTGGCGCGCACGCCGTCATCGTCGAAGCCTACGGTAGCGAGCCCGCCGGGGATTGTGCCATCGATTACGAGGTTGACGATACCGGAGCCGTACTTGAGCTCGCCCAGCTTTTCGAGGGTCAGGAATGACCTGCCGGCGTAGTTGGCCTCGGAGCCCAGCACGCGGTCAAGCTCGCTGGCGTGGCCGCAGGACTCGTGTATCTGGAGCGCAAGCTGGGCCGTGTCGAGAATCATGTCGCGCTTGCCCGAGGGCAGCGGCGGTGCGGAAAGCAGCGCCACCGCCTCGTCGCGGATGCGCTCGACGTTCTCGAGCAGGTCGGAGCCCCTGACAAGCTCGTAGCCCATTGTCATGGCAAGCCCGCCGTGGGAGGAGGGGTAGGATCGGCGCTGCATCTCGCCGTTCTCGACCGCAGTCGCGGAATAGCCGGCGGCGGAGCGCATGAGGTTCTGGTCGATGAAGGTGCCTTCTGTGGTGGCGAGCCACTGGTGCTCGTTCCAGAACCGCATTGTCGATTCGGCGACCTTGATTTTGGGGTCTTTTCGCAGGGTGGTGTCAATCTGAGAGAGGTAGCCGAGCTTCTCTTCGATTGAGACTTTGAAGGGGTCGATTATATACGGTGTTGTCCAGACGGTGTCGTAGACAGGCTCGTCAGCCATGCGCACGGGCTCACTCATAAGCGTTGAGGATGCCCTTGCCGTCTCGCATGCGAGTGCGGCGGTTTTCTTGATTTCCTCGTTATTGAGCTCGCCCGAAGCGGCGAAGCCCCAGGAATCCCTGACGATGGCGCGGATTCCGAAGCCGAGCGTCTCGGACTCGTTGACGTGCCCGAGGACGCCGTTTCGCAGGACGAGGTCCTCGCGCCTGGAAAAGATGATTCTTATGTCCGCGTAGGAAGCGCCCTCTGACAGGCAGGTGTCGAGGGCGAGTTTTGCGAAATCTCTCATTTCGAACCTCCCTTAGAAGTCGGTGCCGCTGGAGAACGTGAAGTTGTTTACCTTCAGGGCCGGGACTACGAGCCCGCCGCCGAAGAAGCCGCGGCGCTTGACGGCATCCCTGCCAATCATCTCGACGTTGTTGAGAATCTTCTCAAGCGATTCCGTCATGCGCATATTCTTCACGGGTTTTGTGACTTTGCCATTCTCGATGAGGAAAGTCCCGTTGCGGGTCATGCCGGTAAGCATGAGTTTCATGGGGTTTACAGTATTCGTGTAATGGAACTGGGTGACGAGGATGCCTTTCCTGGTGGAGGCGATCATGTCTTCGACCGAGGCATCTCCGGTCTGCATGACCATGTTAAGCGGAATGGGGCCCGAGGTGTTTGGTATTGGCAAGCCGTGGCCGGTTGTCTGGGCCCCCGCCTTCTTGGCAGTCTTGCGGTCATGCACTACTGTCCTGGCCACACCGCCTTCTACAAGCGTGACTTTCTGCCGCGGGATTCCCTCGAAGTCGAACGGCAGCCCGCCGGCGAGCTCGTGATAGACGTTATCCTCAATTGTGATGTTCTCGCCGAACACCTTCTGGCCGAGCTTGCCGGTGAGGAAAGAACGCCCCTCCTGGTATGCCAGCGCGCCGAATGCGAGCCAGCCCAGGAATATCAGCAGGTTGCCGGAGGCGGCGGGTTCGAGCACCACGGTGTACTCGCCCGGCTCCACCGCAACAGGCTCGCGGCTTTTCAGCCCCTTGTCAATTGCTGTATCGGCGACACCCTTGAGGTCAATGCCGGCGACATCCTTGTTGTTATCCTCCGCCCAGCCTGCCGAATCCCCGGTCATGACGGTCGCGGAGAAGACCGCCGAGGTCATGCGGTCGTATGCGAACAGGCCTTTCGAGTTGGCCAGCGCGAGGTGCAACCGCTCGTTTGAGAAGATACCCGCCGCAGTCAGGTCGACCTCGGAGCGGCAGCGGTTGACAAGCCCGCTTACGGCCTCTGCGCGGTCGGTGGGCGAGAACTCCGCGGTGGCGCCGACGAAATTGGCTATTTCCTGGTACTCCTGCGGCCCGGGCATGGGGAGGAGTTCCTCGTCGTCGTTCTGGAACCGCGCCACAAGCTCGGCGGTCTGGACAGCTTTCTTGAGAGACTCGTCGTCAAAGCTGTTTGTGGAGGCACGCCCCACCTTCTTGCCGAAAACAACCCGCACGGAGACCGTGTGGCCGCTTTCGTTAACGTTCTGCTCGATGCAGTTGTTTGCGAAACGCGTCAGCGCGCTTGCGCCGCCCTGCAGAAGCACCTCCGCCTCGTCCGCCGAGGCGAAGGAGAGGGCGCGTTCGCAAATCTCCCTGGCCTTACCCTGGTCCATCCTCAACACCTCCTTTGAGTAATTCCCGGACTCTGTTTAGCTCACGGGTTCTGTAACCCGCACTGACCAGAATAGAGTATTCTTTCTTCGCCAACGCGAGATACTGTCTGGCTTTCTTCAGTTCTCCCGCCTTTAGCATTGCCTCACCCAGGCTCGAGTAGCACTCCGCGCAAGTATCCCTATCCAGGCGGCCTGTTGAAAGCGCCTCTTCGAGCAGGCTTTCTGCCATCCCAAAATCACACCTCTTCGCGGCGAGGTGGGCAAGTGCCGCCTTGTACGAGGCCTCGGCGTTTGGGTTCTGTTCGGAGAAGCCTGCTGTCTGCATTCTGTCTGCGACATGCTGCGCTTCATCGACACGGTCTGCCGCAAGAAGCGCCCGCAGCCGAAGGGCCAGCGACTTGCGATACATTCCCTCTACATCACTTCGGCCTGCTTCGTCAAGGAAACTTTCCGATTCCTGGAGCGCTTTTTCCATGTCGCCTGCAAGAATCGCGGCCTCGATGCGTGCCTTCACGACCAGTGCCTTACTTTTCCAGCGCCCTTCCCGGGACAGGATTTGCCAGCCTTTCTCCAACTCCGGAGTCGCCTCACCCACCTTGTCCACCTTCAGAAGGAAAAAAGCCTTCAGAACAAGGACCTGCCCCACACCGGCGGCCGACCCTATGGTTTGGTAGAGCGAGCGTGCGCTTTCAAGCAAAGAGAGGCCCTTTTGGTATTCTCCCATGCCGCCAAGGGCGATAGCAGCATTGTATCTCGCAATTGCAGTTGATTCGAGCGCGCCCATCTTCTCAAACAGCTTAACTGCCTCCATATACCGCTTCACAGCTTCGTCGAATTCCCCCATCTCGTTAATCGCTGTTGCAACATTCGCCATCATCTGGGCAGCGCTGAACAGGTAACCCGCTTTCTTGAACATCTGGGCGCTGCGCTCAAAGAGCTGTCTTGCCTGGGCAGTGTTGCCGTCAATGGCATTTGTTATCGCAAGCGCGTTGAGCGTGCTGCCCAGGAGACGCTTATCCTGCAGGCGCTCAGCAATCCCGTACCCCTTTGCGCCATAGCTCAAAGCATCTTTTATCCGTCCCATGCGTGCCAGCGCTATCGCAATCATTGCGGATGCCTTGGCGACTTCTCTATCTGCACCGCATGTGGCGGCGACTTCCATGGCTTTTTGTGCATACTCAACGGATTTGTGCAGACTGCCTGAAACGATGTGTAAGCGCGCAAGAGAGGCGAGCACGGCAGCCTTGAGCTTGTCAGGAGGAGACATGCGCAAGAACTTCCCCGCAGCCTCGATGCAGGGCTCGACCTTGCACTCGGCATCGAGTACACCGATGTGTTTTGCCAGCGCGTCGAGCTCTTTCTCTTTGTCGGTGAACAGCCGCGCCGCCGCCCTGTAGGCCTCCTCGGCAGAAGGAAGCTCGCCTGTCTTGAACAAGTAGTCTCCCGCCTCAAGATATGCCTCGGCGGCATTCTGCGCGTCTGCCGCTTCCTCATAGTGGCGCGCTATCACCATAAGGTGCCTGTCCAGGTGGCGGCGGTAGTAGCGCTCCAGCACCTTCGCGCAGGCAGCATGAAGCTGCTTTTTCTGAGATACCTCAAGAAGCGAATATGCCGCTTCCCTCACTATCCCGTGCTGGAACCTGAAGAAGCGCGGACCCTTGCGCCCCTCCACCCAGGCAAGCTTGAGCCGATGCAGTTGCCGCAGGGAGGGCTTCACATGGAACTTGCTGCCCAGCAGTTGCCTGAGAATCGCAAGCGGGAAGCGGTTCTCCATTACGGAGGCGACCTTGACAAGCTTGAGGGTACGCGCACTGAGCTTGCGAAGTCGCGTCAGGACAATCTCAAAAGTCCTGATTACACACGTCTCTTCCAGAATGCCGGAAAGCTTCGATGCCGCCGTCCCGTCAGTCGGTATCGCCACGAGAAACTGCACAAGGTAGAGTGCGTTGCCCTCAGTAACCTTCACCAGCGCAGGGGCGAGCTGCTCGGACGGGAAATTTCTGCCGAACCGCCGGCCAAGCAGCAGCTTAACTTCTTCTTCGTCGAAAGGCGCCAGCCCTATTTCTTCTCCTTCACGGCGAAACTCCACGGCCTTCAACGAGGGGGCGCTCGCCAGAAGCACCATCCCGCTGCCCAAAGGGGCCGTTGAGAGATAGCCTGAGCTGAAAGAGTCGCTGTAGTGCAAATCATCAACAGCGAGCAGGAGAAGCGGCCGGCGCCGAATCTGGTGCACAAGGAGCTTGCCGAAAAGCGCGCCCATCAGGCCTTTTCTCGAGCGCTCATCAATGTCCTCTATCCCCTGACCCACGCCGGAAGCGCCAAGCAGCCAGCCGACAGCCTGCAACTCCAGCTCGTCCAGCAGCAGTTCGGGATACAACTCCGAAACCGTCTTCCCAACCGTCTCCAGACTGCGGGGAGTCCACCCCGGCGGTTTGCCAAGCATGAGCCCCACAAGCGCAGATATTGTGCCGAAAGGACGGTAGCGGTCCGACTCCTGGCACCGGTGAAACAGCACCCTGTAGCCAAGACCCCTGGCCTGTTCCAGCATCTCCTCGATAAGCCTGGTCTTTCCTACCCCGCGCCCGCCCGTCACAACGATGCTCACACCAGACTCTGCCGCCGGCGCTTTCCTGAGCAGCCGCCTGCAGTGCCCAAGTTCTCCCACACGCCCGACAAAAGGAAATTCCTTGACCTCTTCCATCCGACCGTCCTAATGGCAGAATCTGTTTGATTACTTATATTCTAAAGGGGCTGCAGCATCAACATCATGTTTCACGAAATGCTGGCGGTGACATGGGAATTAGAGGCATGAACAGTGCTTTCACATAACGATGACAAGGTCGCGATTTGTCGAGGTCGTTCCTGATAGCGCTCTGCGAACTGACCCCAGCGGCAAACGATATGACACGTATCGCCAGTCCAAGCAGAAGAAAGGTATCAGGGCTTCTTATCTTCTCCTGCTTTTTTTGTCTCTTTCTCTTCTTCCTCTTTTTTACTCTTGCCTGTCTGCTTCTTGAATCCTTTCCCTTTCACTGTGAACGTGACTTTTCTCACATCGCCTTTTTTCAGTTTGCCGTCAATCTTCATAATAACCAGATTATCGGTTATCTCGGTCTTGCAGTCACTTTTTATGTCTGACCAACTAACAGCCCTGCCGGGCAGGAATGCGACAGCCGCGCCCCCATGACGCGGACTGAAGCTGACCTCCCGGTTTGCCCTAATCTTGAAAGTAACCTTATACTTTTCATCTCCCAGGGGTTTTACAGTCAGTTCCTGGTCATAAGCCGGTTTTACAGACTTCGCCATCCGCGCCTGATAGGCAGGGTCGCCATACAGGACTGTCCCGCCCAGGCAGCGCTCATATCCGGGAGCCTGCGTGAACCTCGCAGCCTGTCTGGTTATGTACGCCGCCTCCGCAAAGGTGAACCTGTCCTGAAGCGTGAAGAAGTAGTGACCTATCCCCGGCGCGGTACACTGTCTCGACTGCGTGATTATGTGGCCGTAGAAATGGTTGCAGCCGTTATGAATCCAGGCAAGGCACATGCAATTCATACCGTTTATGTGCGCAATGAGGCAGTTGCCCCAGGAATAGTATATCTTGGGATTTGTAGTCTTTATTGGATAGGAGGCTCCTCTTCCAAGGTTCTCTCTGCCGACAAGGCTTCCGCCTCCTGCAACCATAATCTTCCCACCCCAACGAGGGTATCCCATCTGCCAATCGCGCTCGGTAGCGTGCCCACTTGTTATGATAAGGTGAACCTTGTTCTTGTTCACCGCCTTGACAAAGGCTTGCGTGGTATCACGGGGTGCGTCAATCTTCTTGGAAGGCTTACCCGGCTTCTTGACACTACCGTTGCCGCGTGTGCCTTCAGAGAAGTAGAGCCCTTCCTTGAACCAGTTGAGCCAGCCGCCCGAGGCGTGTAGAAGCCCGTACTCGACAGTGAGCTCCCTATCAGTCGCAATCCTCATCGCATCGCCTACATCGTAGCCTGTCAGAATCGCCCAGACAGCGTCCTCGTACGGGTCATCATCAAGTGTTCTCATAAAGCTGATAACAGAGCGGCAGAAGCTGCGGCCTGCGTCCGTCGGTTTTGCGACAAAGCAGACATATCGCGGATAGTATTTGGCGACAGCCTGCTTCACTTCATCTATCGAGCTGCTGTACGTGAAGAGCTTTGACTTCTTGTACTTCGACTTGAGCTTCTCGACAACCTTGCCCCAACTCGCGTCTGACTTTGTGGCCGCGCTGACCACAATCGCATACTTATAATCTGTGGGCCGTGTTACCCTCCCGGCTTCGGCCTTCTCCTCACCAGGGAGGTCAATCTTTACCTTCAGCACCTTCTCCGCAAACCTGATATTGCTTGCCGTCGCCCTGAGTATGCCGAACTTCTTGTGAACAGGCTCGTAGGCGTCCTTTTTCTCGCCCTTCTTGAGGAAGTAGATGTGAGGCTTGCCGCGCGGGGAGAAGATACCGCCAGCAGGATTCTTGGGGTCAAGAGCAACATAGGTGACAGTAAGTTTATCACCTTTCTTGAGGCTGCCTTTCAGGACGGCAACAACTACCACCTCCGCAGTCCCTATTATCTTGTCGGTGCCTTTCTCCTGCGATACAGATGTCTCGTCAGTCGTCCCGATAACAACCACTTCAGCCGCGCCTGCCATCTGCCTCATGTAGAGCCGGGGGTCATCATCTCCCCCCTGCATCACGGCTGCCGGAAGTGAGGCAATCACGACACAAACGAAAGCAGCTAACACCAACCCTGCAAAGACCCATTTCATTGTTCTGCTCCTCTCACACCAACTTCATAACGTATTACGCGGACTACACAGGCAGGTTAGCGACCAGGAGAGAACGGCGAGGGAATTTCGCATAAACTGAATAATTTTACATAACTGTGACCAAGGGGCAGGTGCTTTTCGCGTCCTAATATTTATAATAGGGCAAGTTCTTTGAGCTTGACTTGCCGCCGCTTTCAATCATAATTACGGGTTGTACAAACCGGCGACAGGAAGATTTTGTCTACCTTCACTGTTGGAATAAGGTATCTGCGCTTCATGCAAGGAGGAGTGTAATGGGTTCTGAGAAGACGCGGTATTACTGCCTGCTGCTCGCAGCGGTGTTTGTGATGTTCTGCCTGACGCCAATCGGGTGTTCCTGCAGCAAGAAGAAGAAGGACAGTCCTCCCGGGGTCGGCGCGCTTACAGTCAGCGAAGGCCCACAGAACGGCACCACGGGCGGGCCGGTGACTGCGGGCGACACCGATGTGGTGATGCTGCAATTCACAGTCGCCACAGGCGATGCCTTCACCCAGGTTGTCTCGGTCAAGATAAAGGACATAGGTGACGGCATCGTGACGGCCACCGGCGTTGTGGATGTCAGGCTTTTCCACGATGTCAACTCCAACGCCCAACTGGAGGTGGGTACCGACATCGAGCTTGCCGGCCCGGGGCCGCAGACTTTCGCCGCAGACAGGACCGTTACCTTCTCCGTCAACCAGATGCTCAACCCCTTCACTACACAAGAGTGGATAGTGGTCTACGACTTCGGCGCGGATGCCGACGGCACATATATCTGCACCCTGGAAGATGTGGCAAGAGACATTTCCACCACAGTGGGCGGGCATCCGAATATCCCGCAGGTACCCGGCGGCGGCACAGGCTCGATAACCGGCCAGCCCGCCACCGCGCAGGAGAACACCCTGACTGTCGCTGAAGGCCCGAACAACCCTCCCGACTCCTCGGTACCCGGCGGGTCAACTGATGTGGTGATGCTGCAGTTCTCGCTCGAAGCCGGCCCCAACACTATTGTTACTCTAACCAGCGTAACTTTCAACGCCACTGGAACAGGCCACGAAGTCAACGACATCGCGGCCGGCGGCGTCAAGCTGTGGGATGACAGCGATAATGACGGCTCACCCGACGTGCAGATTGATGTAGCCAAAGTCTACACGGCTGACAACGGGACTGTCTCATGGACTGATGCTGCAGGTCTTGTGGATGTCGCGGCCTCAGGCACGAGCTACCTGATTCTCACCTACGACTTCGTAGCCGGCGTGGATGGCACGTTCCGGGTGGAGATAACGGATGTAACCACCGACGTGACTGCCGAGGCTGGTGGTGAGGCCATAACCCCCCAGGGCACAAGCCCGGTATCGGGTCCGACGATTACCGTCGACTCGACCCCGCCGGAAGTTATCAGGGCGATGTTCGACGGCCCCGACCCGGACAACCCGGCCGTCGGCGATACTATCAAGGTATATTTCAATGAGCCACTGGCGAGCGGCACGACGCCTACCGTCAACTCCTTTGTTCTGCCCAACACGACCGGCCCAGATAGCTTTGGCACAGGCGCAAGCGCCGCGCTCTCAACTACATCTGACAGCACTGTGGTCATAACTCTCGGCACGACTCCCACGCTGACCATACCGGGTACTTTCGCGCCGGCGGCTCCTCTGGCCGGGCCTTCCGGGATTGATGTCGACCCCGGGATAACAGCCGCGGAAATCTGCGACCTGGCCGGCAACGCGCCGATACAGCAGTCGCCGAACCCGGGCGTAGACATAAAGGGCAAGTTCATACCTGATGGCAATCCGGTTACCGACCTCGAGATGAATGTGCTCGCGCCCTATGGCCCCGAGGTGGCGGGCGATGGCAACGGCTTTGTGTGGATTCAGTACTTCGTGGCTGCGCCAGACGCGATGACGACCGTGACCCTTACGGTGGAGTACAACGACGGCAGCGGGTTCCAGGCCGCGACGGAGGACACGACCATATTCGCGGACAACTCGGACTTCAACCCGAGCATCACCGGCGACCTGAGGCTGTTTGTCTGGGATGCAGTTACGGACTTCCCGGATGCAGGCTCGACCGGCGACAATGACCCGGTGGGGCTGAGGTTCACGTTCGACCCGGGTACGCCTCTGGACGCGACCGACGATGTGATTGATGAGATAAGCTTCAACCTCGACAACAAGCCCCAGGCAGTGGGGACGCGGCCCTTTGTCATCCCGGCGCGCAAGTGGGCCTTCCTCAGCGCGACAGACTCGTGGGTCCCGGGCGGCGTCTCGGTAATAGGCGGAGATGACTACACGTGGACACTCGACAGCACGCCTGCCGGCAGCACGCTGCTTGACTCTGACATAGTTCTGTCAACGCAGGACATGCTGGCCTACTTCGAGCCCGACGTTGCGGGTGATTACGTCTTGAGCCTGCAGGTGACGGGAAATCTGGTAGACAGCGACATCGTCACCACGACCGTACACGCTCTGGGTCCGGACAGCTACTTTGGAAGCTGTACCTGTCCTCAGCTCAACGTTGGCGGTACCGACTGGGATATCATGCCGGGCTCAATCGCGCTCGATGCCACACCGGGAAGCGAGGCCATATTCTGGAATTCCTCCTGGCCGCTTGGCGCTGCGGGGAACACCATCCTGCGCTGCACCTCCGGCAAGATTGATGTCTCAACGCTGCCGGGCACAGTACCCACCGACGGCAGCGACATGGTGTGGTTCTACAGCTACAGCGCTCAATACGGCATTGGCGCAGACCTGCCGTATGATTTCGCCCAGTCGATACACATGGACACCTATTACAATAACGGCAGGTTCAGCATGGCGTGTACGAACCTGATTATCTGGACTGACGGGAACACCTACTACCAGGGCAACGTGTACCTCGACAGCGTCACTTTCGGCACAAGCCCTGACTTCTACGTGGAGGAAGCGCAGGCGGACCTGAACACTGTCAACGACCTCGGTGTCGCCAATTCCTACGGCCGCAGCGGAAGGGTCTGCCAGGTGGAACGCGCAGCCCAGCCGGTCGATTACTGGATTGTCAACGCCATGGAATCAGGCACCGGCGCCCTGATCTCAAGCTGGGTCGTCGAGACGCAGGGCGACGCCACAACGCCGTACACGCCCACGTTCACGCCCATTGCGATACCCGACTCCATGCAGGGCTACGATGTCGATGTGCAACTCAACACCCATGGAGCAAACGCCACGACCCTCTGGGTCAGCGGCATATCGGGAACTGGCGGCAACATATACTGGGCAGACCTGTCGGCCGGCGTCGGCAACCCGGGCGCCCTGACGGCGATAACCGACTACCCGGGAGCTGCACCCTGTGACATGGTGATTGATGATACCAACGGGTACCTCTTCGTCTCAGACGTCGGGGACATAGGTACATGGCTGAACGGGTCCATATACGCCATATCGCTTGACACCAGGGCTGTCGTCGCCACGCTGAACCTGCCGGGCGACTTCACTCTCGAGGAGTTGGACATAAACCTGGACACCATAGGCAACCCGGTGATGCTGTTCGGCACAAACAGCGCTGCAGAGAGAATCCATGTCGTCTGGGTTGATTATTCGGGAGGCACGCCGGTAATGACATGCCTGCCGTGTATAGACTGCGGTACGGACCCCTGGGACGTGGTATATGCCGAATCTGTCGCCGGGGTATCAGATGTCCTGTTCTTCGCCGAGCGGTCTATGAACACTATTACGTCTGCGTCAGGCAGCACGACGCCGTGGGTGATTGACCATGCCGCCTCGAACATAAACAGCGCCGTGGACGAGCAGAACGCCGACTGGGCGGTTGACCCCGTCAGCGGCGACCTGTGCATGGTGTTCCAGCGCGACGCGGGCGGCGGCATATTCTTCACCAGAAGCGCCGATGGCGGGCTTACATGGAGCGCCCCCGCGCAGGTGGATGACGGAGGCGCTGCGAACCTCAGTGACCCGGACATCGCGGTTGACAAGTGGGGTTCGATTATCGTGGTCTGGGCCGACGACGACCTGGGCAATTACGATGTCTGGATGAGGCGCTCCGACGACGGCGGCACAACATGGGATACCGCGGCCGTCAAAGTCAATACCGACGCCGCCAACGACCAGGGGAACCCGTGCGTTACCGTGGACTTCCTCGGCAATATCCTCGTCGCGTTCGAGTCTGGCGACGGCACCGGCAATATCGCGATAGAGATGGTCAAAGGCGTCGGCCACCAGAAGTGGACCTACTTCGGGCCGGACGACAGTAACCTGGCGGTCGTGGCAGGCCCCCCTGTTCCTCCAGCCACCTTGGTCTGCTCAGACCCGGATATCGCAATGTCACCGCGCGACCCGTATATGCCTGACGTCTGGGTAGTGTGGTCCGACACCCGCGGCCCCACTTCTCTTATTCTGGCAAACTACACCAACACCGCTTATGGCAATACTACGCCGTTTAGCGGCATGGTACTCGACTTCCAGACCAACGATTTTGTGGTCAACGACAGTACCGCCGGTGATGCAATTCACCCGCGCTGCGCCTACGACGCTGTGACAGAGACCCTCGTGGTTGTCTGGGAGCAGGATTTGGGCAACGGTGCAGGCATCTATATTGACGAGGGAGCTATGACAGGCTTCGGCACGGACGAGGTTGTGGAAGAGCCTGTGGACGCTTCTTCAGGCACACGCAACAACCCGTACCTGTCCATTCTCCCGTTCGTTCCGTTCGCAACCAACGAGAGTGTCAGGGTGGTTGCCTACGAGAGCGACCTGAAATCGGTCACCAACAAGGATGTGTTCTGGGAGATAAGGCGCGAGAGCTCCCCCTGGTGGGATGGCGAAGGCGCTCGCCTGAACGCGGTAATCACGGGCAGCCAGACGCGCCCGCTGATTCATATCTACCAGGGTGAGAACTCGATTGTGACCTGGCAGGATGGCCGGCTGCCTGCAAACGGGATTGACTTCTACTCGAAGCGCCAGTAGACCTCGGTACGAACAGGGCGAGGGGGATGGCCATAAACGCCATCCCCTTCTTTTCTGATAAGAGAATGGCGACTCAGAACGCAAGAATCCCAGGTTTCTTTTCCCCGACCGGCCCTCTCTCTGAAGTCCTCCAGGGTTACGAACACCGGCCTCAGCAGGCCGAGATGGCGCGGGCGGTCGCCACGGCGATTGCCCGCCTGGAGCACCTGGTTGTTGAAGCCGGAACAGGCGTGGGTAAGAGCCTGGCCTACCTGCTGCCCGCCTTTCTGTATGCCAGGCGCAAAGAAAGGCCGGTAGTAGTCTCGACCTACACGATAAACCTGCAGCAGCAGCTTCTGGACAAGGATATCGAACTCCTGGCGGCGGCGCTGGGGGAGGAAATCCGCGCGGCGGCGGCGATAGGCCGCGGGAACTACCTGTGCCTGAGGCGGCTCAGGTCTGTGCGCAAGATTCAGCCGTCCCTGTTTGAGAAAGAGTCTACCAGTGAGCAGCTTGTAAGAATTCAGGAGTGGTCCTTCGACACCGAGAATGGCTCGCTCACCGACCTCGACTTCACACCCAGACGCGATTTGTGGGAGCACGTGAACTCGAGCAGGTTCACCTGCGCAGGGAAGAGCTGCCAGTTCCTTGAGGGGTGCTTCTTCCGCAGGGCGCGCCAGAAGCTCCGCAGGGCGCAAATCGTGGTAGCCAACCACTACTTGTACTTCACCGACCTGCCGAACCCGGACCCGGCCCTGCGGGTCATCCCGGAGCACTCCTGCGTCGTGTTTGACGAGGCCCACACACTCGAAGAGGTCGCCAGCGAGTGCCTGGGCCTTTCAGTATCGCAGCGCTCGGTGTCATACCTCCTCCAGCGCATCTTCGGTGATGAAAGACACAGTGGCCTGCTGCGAAATCAGCCCGGCGCCGAACTAACCCTCTCGGCGGCCGAGACCCGCGGCGCCACACGCGATTTCTTCGACAGCGTGAGGGACTGGGTTCGCACCGGCGCCCCCGGCAACCTGCGGATACGCGAGCCGCTGCCGGTGACGGACACCATGTCAGAACGCCTTGCGGCGCTGGCGAAGCAGCTACACGCCTCGCGCGCCAGGTTGGGTGATGATGAAGAGCTGGCCTCGGAGATAATGGGGTGCGCTGCCGAGGTCTCTGAGTGCGCGCAAGCCGCGAAGATTATCAGGACCATGGGCCTCGAGGGCCACGTCTACTGGGTTGAGGAAGAAAAGAAGGACATCTCCCTGCGCTGCGCGCCCGTGCGCGTGTCAGGGCTCCTCTCGCAGGTGCTGTTCTCCCGGCTCCCGACCGCGGTTCTCACGGGGGCGACGCTTGCGGTCGGAAAGGACAACCCCTTTGCATTCCTGCGCCGGCGGCTCGGCCTCGAGTCAGCCCAGGAGCTGCAGCTCGGCTCTCCCTTCGACTACGCAAGACAGGCCATCATCCACATTGAGAAGGGGCTGCCGCCGCGGCAGAGCGAGCGCCATATCCCGGCCATGACCCAGGCGATGAAGGACTACCTGAGAAAATCCCGGGGCCGCGCCCTTGTGCTGTTTACGAGCTATGAGCGCATGCGGGTGGTAGCAGAGCGGCTTGCCCCTTTCCTCGAGGAACAGGGGTCCCTCGTGCTGGTTCAGGGCTCGGGGCTCTCCCGGGCAAAGCTCCTCGAGAAGTTCAAGTCGGAGACCGACTCGGTACTGCTGGGGACCTCCTCGTTCTGGCAGGGAGTTGACGTGCCGGGCGAGGCCCTGAGCTGCGTGATAATCGCGCACTTGCCCTTCGCGGTGCCCACGCTGCCCCTGCAGCAGGCGCGGGTGGAGGAGATTGAGGCGCGCGGCGAGGATGCGTTCACCAGCTACTCGCTGCCCCAGGCGGTCATACGCCTTAAACAGGGCGTGGGGCGCCTGATACGCTCGAAGACAGACACCGGCTCCATAGTCCTGCTTGACTCGAGAGTGGCAACCAAATACTACGGCAGGACTTTTCTTGAATCCCTCCCTCCCTGCAAGATACTCATAAATGGGTGAAAGGCCGTTCCGGGCCACAAACAGTCCCGCGTTTTGCAAACTCCAGGCACGTCAGTAACAGGCACAAAGGGTCAGCCACGCCGCGGGTCTGCCATTTTTTCTGTTGCCGGGTATTTTTCCTTGACACCCGCCAGGGATGACGCGATACTCTATCGCCAGAGTCCTCTTTGACTTAGGAGGAGACTATGTCTCGCTGGATATTAACTCTTGTCATGGCTGCGCTTGTGTGCTTCGGCGCTTCGGCGCTGTCTCTCGCGCAGGAAGATGACCCTGCCGGCGCGCAGCCCACAGACGAGCAACCAGAAGACACGCCCGTCCAGCCGGCGGATGACCAGGACGATGAAGAAGGCGAACCCGGCGAGCAGAAGGTTGTAGCGGCCCTCGTGGATGACTGGCAGGGCGAGGTGCAACTGAAGAAGTCCGGCGAGGAGGATTTCGAGGTATTCGCCCCCGTCGGCGAGGAGAAGGCGACTGTAAACTTCGGTGATACTTTCAGGACGGGTGAAGGCGCGACAGTCAAGTTCACGCTGCCCGACGGGACGATAATCGAGCTCGGGCCCAACAGCGAACTGATCTTCGAGCAGACACCCGAGGGCACAGCCGTAGCCAGGCTCATTTCAGGCAGTGCCGACGTAGAAATCGGCAGCGAAAACTTCGCCTTCGTGTGCCTGCAGTACACGGTAACTGGCGAAGGCTCACGGGTCCAGGTCGCGATTGAGGATGAGAACACGGTAACTTTTTTTGCGGTAGAAGGCGGCGCGGAAGTTCAGAACGAATACGGGCTTGTCATGCGCCTTGACCAGGGGCAGAAAATCGAGTCCAGCTATTCTGAGGAGTCGGGGCTCTACACAGTCACCGTTCACGAGTTCAACGAACTGCCTGTGGAGATAGAGGCAAATGGCGAGACAACGCTTATCGAACCCGGCGCTTCGTTCACTTTCGATGCAGAAGGCAATATCGAGATGGTGGTCGAGGAGCAGCCGCCGCCGGAGCCTATAACAGTGATTCCTCCTGAGCTTGAAGAGCCCGAGGATGAGCCTTACGAAAATGCCGGTGACCTGGGGACTATCCACGTGGTGAGTCCCAAGAAGCCTTGAGGGCTCTTCACAGTTCAATTTTCCGTTGGGTGGGTATGAGAGTTCCATTACTTGCAGTTACAGTGCTTTTCGTGGCAGTTCTGATGGCTGCGCCAGCCTTCGCCCAGGAGGCTGAAAACCGCGAAACCGAGGAGGTCGCGGCCCCAGTACTGAGAATCGGCAACGATGTCTATATCCCCCGGGGAAAGATGCGCCTGGGGCCGTTCCGATTCCACCCCTTCCTCAGTGAACGCTACGGCCAGGACGACAACGTGTTCCAGAGTCACAAGAACACTGTGAAATCTTCCGTGCTAATCACGGAGGCCGGCGCCCGCTTCGACCTCGCGCACCGCAAGCAGCTTCTGCTGCTTGGCTACAGGATCCTGCTGAACAGTTACGGCGACAAGGATGCCAGAGACAACACCGAGCACGAAGGGGACCTGAACGCAGACCTGCGCTTTGGGTCATTGTTCGTGAAGCTCAAGGACAGCTATGCGCATCTGTATGGCCAGACGCCTGTGTACTTCAAGCTCAAGTCATGGAGAGAACAGAACCGTGGCCGCGCAGGCGTCGGGTTCGACTTGTCGAAGCTGTACGTCGAAGCGTCTTACGAGAATCGCAACTACCACTTCGAGGGTGACTACTACGACCGCGCAAGCAACAAGCAGAGCATTGTTTCAGGCGAAGTGGGCTACAAGTTCTCTCCCAAGACCCAGTTGAGACTCAAGTATGATTCAGGCTCGGTCGTATACGACTACGATATCCAGAACGATTACAAGTATTCGACTATCTCCTTTGGTGTTCACTACCGCCTGACAGGCAAGCTTCTGAGCTACCTGTATGCGGGCTCAACCTCGCAGTCGGTGGATATCGAGAACAACAAGGCGCAGAAAAAGGAGTTCAGCGGAGTCACCGCTTCGGGCAGTCTCGCGTACAAGTTTTCACCCAAGACCTCGCTGAATATGACTCTGCTGCGCGAAATTCAGTACAACGCGTATGTCAACTACATGCTGGTCAACAGGGTCCAGGTCACGGCGAGGTACCAGTGGACGGCGAAAATAATGGCGAGCCTGCGCCTTACTTATGAGAACTCCAAGCCCTCCGAGAAGACCGCGTCAGTCATGGATTCGACCAGAATCATTGCCGGCCTGTCGGCGAAATACGACTTCACCCGCTGGCTGTCATTCGGCGTGGACTACGAGTTTGCGAACAGGTCGTCGGACACAGACCACTTCAAGTACACCAACAACACCATCCTGGTGTTTGTGACGATGTACTTCTAAGACGCGCCGCGTGCCAGGTTCCGCCTCAGCCCGCGTCAGACCGGACAGTAATGTTCGCACAGTCGTCCAGTTGGGCAAATCAGCGCTAATAGCGAAGACTGGTGGAGAGGTGGGGGTATCAACGGAGGAGATGCCCCAGCATGGTGAAAACCTCGGTCTGGTGCAGGCGGTTTATCCTGAGTTCCCGGGCGGCGAAGCCGTCACACAGTATGACCCCCGCCTCGCCTCCGAAATCAGGCGTCAGTCCGTGGGAGCCCTTGACAAGCGAGACATCGGCAGGCATGTCGGCGAAGCCCGGACCCGGCTCCATGAAAAGCTCAAGAGGGTCGCAGCCCGGCTTGGCGCGGCTTCCCTGACGCGGAAATGAGGGGGCAAGAGCGTCGTTTAACCACCATGTGTAGGTGAACCAGTGGTCCGGCTCGGCGAGTACGACAAGGTCGCCGCTGCGCGCGTGACTCAGGCCGTGCTCGCGCTTTTCCTTCGTGCCGAAAACCGCCTGCACACCGGCGACGCCGGCCAGCAGTCCCGCCGCCTCGTCTACCGCATCCTCCCTGCAGTAGACGTGCGCGACCTGGTAATCGGTAACGGCAAACGCCTTGCTGTCCTCAAAGTCTATTAGCTCTCTTCCCCCCATCTCCTGGACTGAAAGCAGGCCGGCATCTCTGAGTTCCCTGTTTATGTAAACCGCGGCCCTGACCTCAGAAAAGGCATACGCCGAGACTACCACGACTGCGGAGGGGCCATCACCCTCACGGAAAGTCTGAACCAGGCGCCCGAGGAGCGCATCGAGCGAAGAAAGCACCTTCTTTGACTCCCGCGACTGCGGGCCGTGTTTTGTCAGCGCGTGCTCAAGGTGGGGGAACCGGACCATGGTGAGGCGCGGCCGGAACTCGCGAAGCACGTGCTCCGCGGCGCCTGCAATCCACCGCATGGCATGCTGCGAATCGGAGCGCCCCTCGAAGCTCTCGAGGTCAAACCAGCGCAGCTCGGATTCGAGCTCCGGGAAGAGGATGCGCGGCCTCGAGTAGCAGCGCGAGAGAAGCCCCCCATCTTCCATGACAACCGGGTCGGGCGTAACCACGATGTCGGCCCGGGCATACTTCGTCTGCTTCAGGAACAACAATGCGGTAAGAGCCCTGGCCTGACGGGCCTTGAAAAGGTCCCAGAGTCTCGGCGCTTCGAGGGCCCCCGAGTACTCCGGGCTGCAGAGCACCTCGTGCGAAGAGCGCTCATAGAAGGCATCCGCGACCATGCCATGCTTACCCGGCCCGCGCCCGGTGAACATGCCCGCCTGACACGGGCACGCCGTGGCAGGCAGACCGGGCTCGAGAACGGCACTGTCGCCTTCGTCCACGATGCTCTGGAGGAACAGCGCCGAGCCGCCTTCGACATCTCCTGGAGACAGCCCCGGAATACTGACGAAAAGGACGCGGGCCTCTTCTCTCATTGCGCTCTCCACGGACCACGACTGAGAGACAGTGCAATGGTGCCAAGCGGCACCCCCTCAGTCACTCCGGCATTATAGCACAGATTCCATGGTTTGCATTCCATAATTCCCCGAGCTCGGCACCTGCCGAAAGACAGCCTGAACCGGGGTCTTATCGGGCAACCTCTTCTGTGCTCCAGTCAAGGCAGGCTGCTTCGAGTTCATCATGCAGGTTACTGAAAATCACGGACGTGTCATAGACAAGCTGCCTGTAGAAATCCCTGACGCGGCGGTCTTTCGGGAGATAAGAGGCAATGCGCTCGAGATTTTGTCTTATAAACTCCATTGATTTCGCAGCCTGGCGCGCCTGCTCAAGGCCAACGCTGATTAGGACCTCTCTCCTCACAATCGTCCCCTCCCGGGAGTATGAATCCCTCTACAGGTTGAATCGGCACAGTATGTGCATGTGTTTAGCTCAAAAAGGCAAATACCCGGTCAAGAGAAAATATCCGCGCAGGCGGGCTTGACATCCATAGAATTGCATTGTATACTATGGTTTACGTAGTGCCATCTTGTTCCAAGCGGCTCCGAGGC
Source organism: bacterium (assembly GCA_030669415.1). Classification (GTDB taxonomy): domain Bacteria; phylum Planctomycetota; class SKW154; order SKW154; family DAOVDS01; genus DAOVDS01. Next base: position 4,408 of record DAOVDS010000008.1, on the reverse strand, counting down.
GACAGGAGACTCTACCTGCACAGGCGTACACGGGGGAGCATGTTTCAGCTTCTCGCTGCCGGTCCAAGTGACTCAAGTACAAAGCAGTGAGCCCCTCAGCAGGGACCGGGAGGTTACGAGTGGATATCGGGGGTCTACTCCCGAAACATGAGCCTATCATAGAGCCCGGCGAGACAATCGCGGGGCGCTATCTCGTGGAGAAAGAGATTGCCCGCGGCGGGATGGCGCATATCCTGCGGGCGGAAGATACTTTCCTGAACACAATTGTCGCGCTCAAGGTGCTGCCCCTCGCACTCGCCAGGAACAGGCACGCGGTGAACGAGATAAAGGAAGAAGCCAGAATCACCATGGCCCTCAATCACCCCAATATCGTCAAGCTGCACCAGTTCGAGAACACTCCAAAGCACAAGTTCCTGGTCATGGAGTATGTGGATGGCCTTTCTCTCGAGGCAGTCGTAGACGAGAAGGGCAAGATTCCTGTCGAGGAGGCGCTTTCGTACATGCGCGATGCCTGCGCCGCCCTCGACTATGCCCATTCCGAGGGAGTCATTCACCGCGACATAAAGTCCGGGAATTTCCTCGTGAGTTCCAAGGGAACGGTGAAGCTGACCGATTTCGGCATAGCTCAGAAGGTGCACCGGGCCTTCGCCAAAATCACGCAGAAGGAGATTATGGGGACAGTTCCCTACATGTCGCCCGAGCAACTCGTCGGGCGCAAGATTGACTACCGCAGCGACATTTACTCCCTCGGTGCGGTGCTTTACGAGCTTCTCTCCGGTTTCCCCCCGTTCTTCTCCGGCAGCATCGAGGCGCAAATAGTGCTCAGCGCTCCCAAGCCGGTGGAGGGGGCACCCCGGCACGTGAATGACGCGATCCTGAAGGCACTCAGCAAGAGTCCGTCTCTGCGCTGGCAGTCCGCAACCGCCTTCTACCGCGCCCTCACCAGCGAGGCACCCCAAGAGAAGGCTCCTCCCGAACCCAAGCTCCGCTGGCCCGGGCGCGAGATAGTCCCTGCCGCTGCAAAGAAGCGCGATTTCAGAATCCTCGCCGTCGATGACGAGCAAGATGTTCGCACCGTTGTGGAGACCATCCTTGCCGACGAGGGCTATGACGTGGATACAGCCTTCGACGGCCTGGATGCCCTGCAGAAACTCGGCGAGGGCTCCTATGACCTCCTGATACTTGATATCCTCATGCCGAGGATGGACGGCATCCAGCTTCTGAGCAGAATTCGCAACGAGGGCGTGAATATCCCCGTAATCATGCTCACGGCCCTCAGTGACCAGAAAAACATGCTCGAAAGCTACCGCTCCGGCGCGGACTACTACATGCTCAAGCCTTTCGCCAGGGACAAGCTCACCAGCGCCGTCCAGTACCTCCTGGGCGACTTCTCCGAAGCCCACAGGCAGGACCTCGAGCGAGTCCTCTGAGACGCCTGCCATCCATTCCCATGAATACTGATGCAGCCCGCGCGTCCAACAGGTTGGAGCTTGTTCGGGAGGAAGGATGATGAAACCAATTGTGTGCTTCCTTGCCGTTCTGCTTGTGACACAGGCCGCGCCGGCGGATGTGGTGGTGCTCAAAAACGGGCACCGGATTGAAGGTGAGGTGAGGGAGTATCCCAAGTATCTTGAGATAGAGCTCCCGCACGGGTCTGTCAGGGTGAAGCGCGAAGAGGTGCTTTCCATAGAGCGCCGCCTGACCCCCTGGCAGGAGTTTGAGAAGCGCCTTGAGGCAATCAGCAAGGATGACGCTAAGAGCCTGCGTGAGCTTCTCCTGTGGGCCAGGGAGCGCGGACTGGACAACCAGGCCAAGCAGGCTGGCAAGCTGCTTGCCGAGGCGCTGAAACTCGAATACAGGAAGCGGCGTGGGGCCGCCGGGGAGAATACCGGGAAACTCAGGGAACTCGGCCTCTGGTGCGAGGAGGTCGGCCTGAAGGAAGAGTACACGCAGGCCATGTCCGCCTACTGGAAGACGCGTATTGACGCCGCTCTTGAAACTGTAGACAGAAGTGACGCCAGGGCGCTTGTCACTCTTGCGCTGAAGCTGCGCCAGGAGGGGGCTCTGAAAGCCTGCCTGCGCATGCTTTACGAGCTGGCTCTCCTCGCAGACCCAGCCTGCGTCGAGGCACGCCACGCGCTCGGCATGCAGCATTTTGATGGTCAATGGCTTCGCGCGTCGCAGGTGGATGCAATACTGAGGCGGCGCCACGATGAGAAAATGGCCCGGAGCGGCCATGTGTGCCACGGCGGCAAATGGGTCCGGCCCGACGCGCTCGCGCTTCACGAAAAGGAGAAAAGACTGGACCGGCGCGAAGACGAAGTCAAGGCGCAGCAGGCACGCCTGAAGGCCCGGGAAGATGACTTGGAGCAAGACCGGCGCGAGCTCGAAGGCGAGAAGTCAAAGCTGGAACTCGAGCAAGCGCGACTGAAGGAAGAACTCAAGGCAAAGGAAGCCATCACCGAGCAACTGCGCGTTGAGAACAGGCTGCTCACAAGGCGCAACTACGAACTCTACCTGCACAACCGTGCGCTGGCGGACCGCAACCGCGACCTTCGCAGAGAGAATGACAGGCTGCGAAGAGAACTGCGCGACGCCAAGAAGTAGCGCACATCCATCCAATTGGAAGCCCCGGACTTCAGTCCGGGGATGTCTTTCCGCGCTACAGGCCTCAGGAGTGCCTGTGGCACCGCGGCTAAAAAGTTGTCCCATTTCATGCCCTTATCTCTTTGCCATCTCCCTAACAAAGCGTTATTATGCGGGTTCCAGACAAAGACCCCAACCTGTTGGCTCGGAGGAGAAGCGATGCGCAAGCGATTGGTGGCGGGATGCCTGATAGCTGCGGCTGTACTGGTGTCGGTCTGCGTTCTCGGCCAGGATGAAAAAGTAGATGTAGACGGGCTGATGAAGAACTTCTTCGCCGCCTCGACCGAGAAGAAAGTCAGCCATGCAGTCAACCTCATGCGGTTCGCGGGGGTGGACCCGCTCGATATCGAGAAGCGCCTGCGACAGGGGCGCAAGTACACTGAAAGCGGCTGGCAGGTACCCTACAATGAGTGTACTGACGGCAAGAAGCGGCCCTTTCACGTCTACAACCCGCCTAAGAAGATTCCTGTTCTCTTCGACCTGCACGGCGGCGTCAGCAGGCCCCAGATTGTCCCGGTCGAGCAACTGACCAATCGCCGCGGGCTCTGGGGGCCGCTTGCCAAGGAGAAGAACTTTATCCTGATAATCCCCCACGGCGAGGCCAGCGCCACGTGGTGGGGCAAGGTAGGCGCAGACAACATCCTCGCCCAGCTCGATTACGCCAAGCGCCACTACAACATGGATGAGAACAAGGTCTTCGTCTCCGGCTTCTCCGATGGCGCAAGCGGCGCCTACTGGATGGCGCTGCACATGCCTACAGCCTTCGCAGGCTTTATACCACTCTCCGGCAATATGCTGGTTGCAAGGATGGGGCCGTATCAGTGCTATCCCGCCAATCTGCTGAACCGCCCGATACACGCGACAAACGGCGGCAGAGACGGTCTCTACCCGTCAGCAGCAATGAAAAAACTGATAGACCAGCTCAAGAAATTAGGCGTTGACATAGACTGGACTGACTACCCTGAAGCGGGCCATGACATGAGCTACTTCAAGACAGAGATGCCGCGGGTTATCGAGTTTATGGAGAAGACAACGCGCAACCCCATGCCCTCAAAAGTCACATGGGACACGGCAGACACGGAGGTCGGCCGCTGCGACTGGGTCCAAATCGACGAGATAAAGGATGTGGGAAATAATGAGAAACTGGGAGTTTTTGACCTCATGAGCGGTCCTGGCCGCCTGATTCTCGGTGTTGTCATTGACCAGACTTTTGGCGGACCCGGTGTGAGAATCCAGCAGGTTCAGGAAGGCTCTCTCGCGGAGAAGGCGGGCCTTAAAGCCAAGGATGTCATAACCAAGCTCGACGACACAGATATTGGCAACCTTAACGACCTGCGCAAGGTGCTTTCCGGCAAGAAGTTTGGCGACAAGGTCAAGGGCGAATATGAGCGCGCCGGCCAGAAACAGCAGTTTGCCGGCCAGTTCCCGGAGGCAAAGGAGAGACCTGCCTACAGGCGCAAAAAGATGACCGGCTCAATCGAGGCAAACGCAGATGGCAATCGCATCGAGGTGAAAGTCAAAAACGTCGCAAAATACACCCTTCTTGTCAACAGCAGGCAGTTCAACCTCGACGAGCCGATACAGGTATTCACAAACGGCGAGCAGACTTTCAACGCCAGGATCTCGCCCGACCTGGTCTTTATGCTCAAGCAGTTCGCCCGGGACAATGACAGGACCACCGTCTACTGCGCGAAGATTGAAATAAAAGTACCCGCAAAAGAGGCCGAAGACGAAGAAGAAGAGCAAGAAAAAGAGAATCCCG
>DAOVDS010000225.1 GCA_030669415.1 bacterium | reverse complement strand
GCAGTTCTTTTCTGTGGTTGCACCGACGCCCAGCAAACCCAGATGTGTTTCTATCTGAGGGTAGAAAAAGAGTGAAAACAGCGTAGACTATCTCTCTGCATAGTAACTGATTGGTTAAGTAGAAGTGAGGTAATAACATGACAAAGCGGCGCAAGGTTCTTTGTTTACTTGCCTTCCTATTGGCTTACTGGTGCGGCGAGTCTAAAGGACAGGAGGAGCCGGGAAGCCGTGAGACAGAAAAACTACTGAAGATACTATTTGAGTCGAAAGACACTGATGCAAGACTCAAAGCACTGGAGGAGTTAGAACCGGTCCAAGATGACAAAGTTATCAAGAAATTGTGCGACCTGCTGCGAGAAGACAAGGACATTAGAATCAGAGGAGAAATAGCATGCTTCTTGCAGTACTACCCAGACAACAAGATTGTCTTTGATGCTTTAATAAATGCATTGAAGAAAAGCCCATACTTTGGGGTGCGGCTGTGGGCGGCTCACTCTCTGGGAAGAATAAGCAACAGAGAAGCTATTCCGGTGTTGATGAAAGCCCTTGATGATTTCATCCCTGCAGTCGCTGGATCAGCTGCTGAATCCCTGGGACAGCTTTACGCGGTAGAGGCTGTGCCACTCTTAATCAAAGCTCTGCGTGAACCAAGGAAAGATGACGATCTTTTCTACGTAGCATTTCAAGCCGGCTGCGCGCTTATAATGATAGGTGACGAGCGGGCTATCAATCCTTTATTGGATGTCTTGAAGGGTGAGTCGCCGCCGGAAATCAAGAAAGTTGCAATTCAAGCAATGAGATCTTTCAGACCACGCAAGAAAACTACTGATGCCCTCCTCATGATTTTGAATGATAAGAAGTATGAGGACCCTCTTCTTAGAATAGCCGCAATACTTGCTTTCTCTGGTCTTCAGCTTGATAGCGGTATAGACGCAATATGCGACCTGATACACAAAGACAAACGTCCAGAGATCAGGCAGATTTCCGCCTATGTTCTGGGCTTTTACGGCAGAAAAGAGGAGAAGAGAAAGAAGACTCTGAGATATTTGCTGCACTTAGAAGAATGCGACTTCACGACACAATGTGTGGCGGCAAAGAGTCTTGGAGAGATAGGTGACAAAAAAATTATACCAGACATCAAGAAGAAAATGAAAGAGGCAAAAGGTGACGATAAAATGCTGCTTGCAATAGCATTGCAGCTCTTGGGAGAGGAGAGATATTTCGAAGATTTGAAGAAATACTTCCTCGAAGAGAAAGCCAAGAGCGATATCCTGCAGTTCGATATTCCTTTCTACCTGTTGCGTACAGGATATTTTACTCCCGATATTGGAGTGTCGCTATGGAGAAGCAGTAAAATAATTGGGTGTAAGCCCATATTCGATATTCTGAAGACACTATTTCCTGAAGGCCCTAAGAGTAAGAGTTTGATAAAGGCCAAAGACTGTGTTCAGTATTGGAAGTCATTGAGGAAATTTCAGAAAGACAATATGGACAACTTCATTGGGAATCCCAAGAAGAAATGCTATCTACTTAAGCGTTCTGCAGGTACTACCGAGAAAGAGGCAGAAAAAACGACACCTAATGATAAACGACATTGAAGTATGATAGACTTAAGGATCTTTCGGTGCGCAACGAAGGTGCAAAGAAGTTCCTTGCCGAAGTTGCGCAGAATCCGAACGAGGACCCGAAAGCGAGGTCAAGCGCCCAGTCCGCGCTGGAGATGATAAACCAGGAATACCTCCGCTGGACCACCAGAGATGTGGAACGAATGCTGGGGCGCAGCATCTGGAACAGGTAGTCTTACCATAGTCAGAATGAAAGGACAGGCCAATGGCGAAGACGACAAAGGCGAGTCCGAAGAAAATAGGCATTCTCACAGGCGGCGGTGACTGCCCCGGCCTCAATGCGGTAATCCGGGCCGCCGCCAAATCGGCCATGAACCTCGGCTGGAAAGTCTACGGCATCAAGAACGCGTTCGGCGGGATGAGAAAGCTCTCCACATTCAAGCTGCTGCGCCCCGCCGACATACGCGGCATAGTCAACCGCGGGGGCACAATCCTCGGCACCTCCAACCGCGTCAACCCCTTCTTCGTCGCCGACAGGCACGGTGTCACCCACAACGAGTCGCAAAAAGTCCTGGATAACTTCCGCAAGAAAGACCTCGACGCCGTAATCTGCATCGGAGGCGACGGCACCCTGCGTATCGCGCACAGGTTCTACGAGCTTGGCATGCCGGTAGTGGGCGTGCCAAAGACAATTGACAATGACCTCTTTGCGACGGTGATAACATTCGGTTATGATACCGCCGTTTCGGTCGCCACGGACGCCATTGACAAGCTCCACCCAACCGCCGAGAGCCACCAGCGCGCGATGGTGGTCGAGGTCATGGGCCGCTATGCTGGCTGGATTGCACTCAACTCCGGTGTGGCGGGCGGTGCGGATGTGATACTGATTCCCGAGATTCCCTTTGACATGGACAAAATCTGCACGAAGGTCAAGCAGCGTGACAGGGAAGGCGCTGGTTTCTCGATTATTGTTGCCGCAGAAGGCGCCACGGAAAAGGGCGCCGATATGCTCACCAAAGGCCCCAAGGAAGCGGGCCGCGAAGTCCGGCTCGGCGGGATTGGCGAGCATATCGCACGGGAGATTCAGGCCCGCACGGGAAAGGAGACGCGAAGCCTTGTCCTCGGACACCTGCAGCGAGGCGGGTATCCCACGACCTTCGACCGGCTGCTGGGAACCCGGTTCGGAACCGCCGCCGTGCGGCTCATCCAGAATGGCGAGTTCGGAAAGATGGTCGCACTCGACCCGCCCCGTATCAAGGCAGTGCCGATAAAGCGGGCGGTCTCGAAGATGAAGGCGGTGCCGCTTAGCTCCGACGTAATCGAGGCCGCACGTGCAATCGGGATTTCCTTCGGCGACTGAGCTGCCCTCAGCCAAGCAGGCTGGCGCGGACCCTGCCGGCCAGGCTGCTGACGTGCTCAGGCAGTATCTGCGAACCGGTCCAGAGATGTAACTGCCCGAGGGCCTGCGCGACAAACATCTCGATTCCGTCAATAGTGCGCGCGCCCGCCTCGGAAGCGGCTCGCAGAAATGCAGTGCCGCCGCGGTGATAGACAAGGTCAAAAGCAGTCATCCCTGGCGAGAAGAAATCACCTGGCAGTAGTGGCGTCTCTTCTCCACGAAGGCCCACAGTGGTTGCGTTGATAACCACCTCGCACCTGGCCTGCGTGCGCTCCTCCCACGGCACGACTTTCCCGCCAAGCTCGCCCGCAAGCTTCTCCGCTTTTGCCTCCGTGCGGTTGCAGACGAGCGCGCGCGCACCTTCGCGGATAACCGCATACAGCGCCGCCGCCCCGGCACCGCCTGCGCCAAGAATGAGAACCGACTTGCCCTTCAGGCTTCCAAGCTTCTCGAGAAGCGGCAGGCGCACACCCTCAAAATCGGTGTTGTGGGCGGTGAATCCGCCGCGGGTCTTCACAAGGGTATTTGCCGCACCGATAGCCCGTGCATCCGAAGATACCTTCTTTACAAACTCCATAACCTTGCGTTTGAACGGTGTTGTGACACTCAGGCCGCGCACCTCACCGGAAAATGCCGACCAGAAAGCATCCGGGTCGGCTGTTTCAAAAGGCACGTAAACGGCGTTCTTGCCGAGGACCTCGAAAGCTCCGTTGTGAAATACAGGCCCTACCGAGTGAAGCGCGGGATTGCCGAGAATACCGTAAACAGCCGTGCGGCTGCGAACGCTCCCGATACGGTAGGTGTCCCGGAGCTGCTCGACGGTCGGCTGCCCCGGTGCGGCAGGGCTGACCTCATCCAGCGCGGCGTAAGTGAGACGCGCACCGTACTTGCGCCCAAGCACCCGAGATGGCAGCCCGACCCCGCCCATGCAGAAAGCGGCCGTAGGCACCGAAGAGCCGCGGTTCAGAGCCAGCATCGCCATGTTATCCTGCGCACCCTTTGCATTGCAGGCAAGCTTCGCAATGGCGGGCTCGAGTGCACAGATACGCCCGTGGATTTCGGCAATGTCCGGCGGCACCCGCGAGAAGCTGTGATACGAGACAATCAGCCTTGCGCCCCGGGCATCAAACCCGGCCGCGCAGTCCAGTTCAATATCCACAAACCTCGCACCCAGTCCTCCCGCCTGCGAGAGCAGGGCCAGGCGCTCGTTCTCCGTCCCTGCGAATGCGCCGCCCGCGTGGATTGAGCGGCACGTGGCGATAACCGGCTTGGGCGCGCTTGCAATCAAACGTGGCGGGTCGGCATCGCGAATCCGGTCGAAACGCAGTTCCAGCAGGTCGCATTTGTCAGCCGCGGCGCGCATGTCGGCGATTGCAGACTCCGTGTCAGGGCTGACTATCGAGACAACAAGCTGGTGCAAATGCCCTCCCATCCAGGCAGTAAACGGTAGACGGCAGACAGCATTCAGGAACAAGTTTACTGTCTACTGCTTGGCGTCCACTGTCCTATTTCCCCTGCTGGGCGCGCTGCACGGCACGCTGAAGGTCCTCCTCGGCCTGTTCGACTTTCTTCATAATCTCGGGGAAAAGCGCAAACTCAGTGCGAAGCTTGGAGAGCAGCATGCTGGCATTGCTGAAATCGTTATCCTGGATGGCTTTCTTCGCTCTGATGAGGAGCGTCGTGCCTTGTTCCTCAATCTGTCCGAGCTTCTTCTCGGCCTTTTCAAAGTATGGCGACTCTATCTCGCCCTTCTTTTCCTCGTAGGCGTCCCGGGCCTTGAGAATCGCCTGAAACATCTGCGACGCCTTGTAGTACAACTGCTTCTTGAAGTAGACTTCGCCCCTCTTGTAGGACTTCTCTATCTTGTCGAGAAACTTCTTTATTTCCTTGTTGGCCTTCTGCGCCTTGCGAAGCGCCGCGCTGAAAGAAGAGGCGGTCGGTTTCTCCTTGACAGTCTCAACCACCTTTCCCTGACAGTCAAGCAACAGCACCACTGCCTCGCCCTGCTCGACCTTGTACTTGCCGAGAAGCTGCGCCTCCTTGTCCGTGCTGAACTTCATGCAGACAAACTTCTTGAACTGGCGAACGATGCTCTTCGTGGGGATTATCTCTTTCTCAATCGTCTTGCAGAACTCCGCCTTGTAAGCGCTGTAGAAATAGAGCATGCCAGGCTTCGCCTCTTCCAGCATCTGTTTGATGCCTTTGTCCGGCTCCACCCATTTCAGGGTACTTTCACTGCCAGGTTTGAACTCTTCCTGCGCCAGTGCGGTCCCGGCGATAACCATGATGACTATCAGGGAGGAAATTGTCCGCAACATTACTTACCTCCTCTGAGAAGCTCAGATGGACTACCCACCCAAACAGCTCAGGACAGAAACACTGACTCGAGCAGGCGCTCCATAATCTCTTCCGAAAAGGCCGAGAAGTTCCGGAAGCCTATCTTCACCATCCACGCGAGCTCACCGAGCGGGTTCTCTTCAGTCTTGTTGACTACCCGAAGGTGCAGATAAATCGTCTGGGGCTGCTCGCGCGGGTTGTTGTGCTCTATGCGCAGAGATGCCGCACCCGTCTGGTAGTTGATGCCCTCGGGGATAAAATGCAGGCGGAAATTCTCCAGTGTCAGGGTCAGCTTCTCGAGGTGCTCGGTGGTGGACTCGAAGATGGATATCTTGCGCTCGACAGCCACGTACTCACGGCTTGAACGGATTGGCGTCCCCGTGAGCTTTCGCTCACTCAGGTCGAAGAGGTCTGTAACCTGTTTCTTGTACTGCTCGAAGAGGCGGTTGCGCTCCAGATACTCTTTGCGCGTCTTCTCCGCCTTCTCGTGGTACTTGCGATTGAAACGCTCGACAAAGGTCTCGAGCTTCTCCACCTTCTCGATTCTGTCTGGCTTTTCGGTCTTCTCTTCAGCCATAATTCTCGAACCCTAACAAGAAGTCACGGACGCTCAGTCGAAGTCGAAATCAACGTCCTCGCCCTTTTCCCCCACCTCTTTCTTCTTCTTGATTTCATCCCGAATAGACTTGTCCACCTCGTCAAACAGGCCCTGCCAGTCGACATCGCCCTCGGGCGCCTCAACAACACCGACCTCAGCGCTGATGTCCTCCGGCTCTGCGCTGGCCGCAGTCTCCCTTTCTGCCGCAACCTGGGCCTCAGCCTGGTCGAGTATCTCAAGGACACTCGATTGTGCCACCGGCTCAGCCTCCGGTGCAGGTGCCGCCTCCTTGACCGCAGGTGCCGCCGCGGCCTTCTTCTTCCCGGCGGCTCTCTTCTTGATCTTGGCGACTACAGGCGCGATAGACGGACCCTCTATCTTCTTGCGCAGCTTGCCATCTATCGGCAGCTCCTTCTCAAGCACAGCTCGTACATCACGCGCAGTTGCAATGTATATCCGAAGGTCGCACCCCGTCTGCTTCTTTATCTCCTGCATCATCTCTTCAGGCAGCAGTCCCGCCATAGCCACAATAAGCAGGTTGCCGAACCTGTCCAGCGGAACGAAAACATACTTGTACAGTGTCTCTACCGGAATCAGTTCCAGCACATCCCTGTCCATAGCGTATGAGGAGGGATTTATGTATGGAAACTGGAACTGCGTCGCAAGCGATTTCGCAAGGTCGAACTCCGTAATGTAGCCAAGCTCCACGAGAACCTGGCCAAGCATCTTGCCCGTGTCCTTCTGAATCTCGAGCGCCTCAGTCACCTGCTCAGGCGTTACACGCCCATCCGACATGAGGATGCCGCCGAGCCGCTTCCTGCCCATTTTCTTCAGGTCTTCAATCATCGCAATCCTGCAACTTATACCCTGTTTATAGTCTACATTCCGTCACACCCTCTGTCAACCCAAAACAGCGCATGGACCCACTTGTAAAATGTCTCATGTGTAAGAAGGGAGATATGGAGATAGAGGAGAGAGGGAGATACTTTCTCTTTGGGTTTTCCATAAAAGTAGTTCTTATTCTTATCCCCATATCTGCGTCATCTCCTTATCCCCCTTGACTACGCTTTGGGATGCTATCTTTAAAATGCATCCCTTACACGCCAAGGACTTGCGTCGAGTTTTTAACAATTTAGACACGCCTTTCCCAATTGTGTGGGCTCCTTCGATTCGCTACAGATGTGTCGGCCTGTCATGCCCCGGAGTGTACAGCCGGGGACATCCGGTCGCGTGCTTCCCTGACTGTCCCCCAGCGCCCTCAG
>DAOVDS010000286.1 GCA_030669415.1 bacterium | reverse complement strand
CAGATAAAGGGGAAAAACGTTTATACCACCTCTCCTGAATATATTGGCATCAATAGGAAGGCGCGAACAGGCTACAAGAGACCATTGCGGATCATTAACTGCAATCCCTTGCCGACCCAGTCCAATGCACAAGTTTTCTTTACCCGCAACATGCTGTTTCAATTCCCGTCGGGGGTAGTCCATAGCAGCCTCGCTGAAGCAGCAATATTGCCAGTCAAAAGGCCGGTATAAGCACTGAATAATAGTCTCTTTCCAATTGTCATTTTTTCTCAGTTGCGTTCGAGCATGGGATATATGCCAGTCTCTATTGTCCTTAAGACCATATTTCCTGCCGAATTGCTCATCGCTCAATGTCGTATCCCTCATTTTCAGAAGGCGCTGATACAAAGTTTCGCTATCAAAGTCAATTGCGAACTCGTCGCGGTGTGTCTGGAAACCAAGAACATTTACCGGCATGACTTCCGTTATTCCCCATCTTGTTTCGTATTCCTTTAGAAGTTTTATATTACGCGGGGGAAACAGGTAAAACGGTTGTTTAGGTGAAGACTCTGACCATTCAGTATCTGTTATATCGTGACCTGTAAGATAAGGATATTTGCCGGATTGACCATCTTTGCTCTTTCGTATTCCCCATAAATCCGCGTGATGAATCTCCGCGGGGCCTTCCTTGTCAGGCTCTTTTACAAAGATAGCGATGGCAACACCCTGCTGGATATCGAAGACATTTTCATCTTTTGAGCCATCGGGACATTTCTCTTTCTTCTTTGCATTTCCGTGCAAGTCAAGTATGTAGATGTTTGTGAAAGACTTCATCAACTGCTGGCGCATCCCGCGAAAAGTCGGGTTGTCGAGATACCCATTATTTGTTATAAAACCAAGTATCCCTGCGCCTGTCCGCTCAATCCGCCACTGCGCCCACCTGATAAACTTCACATAGTCATCCTGCAGCCACTTGGGGTTGCGCTCGCCAAGCGGTTTTCCATCTACCTGATAGTAACTCTGGAGAAGTTTCCCAATGAAAGTGCGAACTCGCTTGCCGTCCTTGACTTCCCAGCTTCTGTTTGCAGAATGTCCCGAATAAGGCGGGTTGCCAAGTATTACCATGATTGGCTTTTCATGCTTGATTTCCGCCGCCGCATTTGCTTCATCCACTATCTTGCGCTCGATGAAGTGGAACTCTTTCTGAGAAATTTTTTCGGCAGTCTCAAGCGTGTTGGTTAGATAAACTCCGAGGCGCTCATCGCTTGTGAAGTCGTAAGCCCATCTGTCGCGCTCAAGCTCCGGCATATCCTGCGCCGCAAGCTGCATGCCCAGTTTGAAGTGCGCGACCGCGTAAGGCGCCATCAAAAGCTCGAATCCGAAAAGGCGTGGCAGGAGATGATTTTTTACATATCCCGGCCACATCCCTGCATCCCCGCGTTGCCTGAACTCTTCCCGTATGTGGTCTACAACCGAGTAAAGGAAAGTGCCTGTGCCGCAGGCCGGGTCGAGGATAAGGACTTTCGGTGATTTTGCTTTTACTGTTTCAATCTTGCCGCTTTTCTTTACCTTGCGGTCGTACTCAATTTCCGATTTGTCGGCAAGCCCATCGGCGCATCCGAAGCGGGTTTTGAGAAGATGGTCAACTGAGCGGACAATGTATGAAACAACCGGCTCCGGCGTATAATAGACGCCTCTTCTTTCCCTTACTTTGGGGTCGTAGGAAGCGAGGAAAGTCTCGTAAAAATGAAGCACCGGGTCCTGCCTGCCCGTGTACTTGCCGAACTCGTCGAGGATTAGCTCCATCTTCGTATCCGCAAGGAGGTCGGCGATATCGTTGACAAAACCGACATAAGGCTCGTCGTCAAGGTCGGTTCCTGTTAGTGACTCAAGCAGTGAACGCAGGAAAGGATTTGTTTTCGGAATTTCGGCTGCCGCGCCGATTCGCTGAAATCTCTCATCGCCCTTGTGATTGCACCTTGCGGCAAATAGGCCGTAGGTTATTGTCTGCGCATACATGTCTGCAAACTGTGATACTTTCTCCGGCTTGTCGATGTCTGGTATAAGCCTTTTTGCGAAAACAGTGCGCAGGTCTTTAAGAAGGGATGAACCTTTCCCCCTGTCAAGTGTCTTGACAACTATATCCCGCACCATGTGCGTTAGATTCGCCATCCTGACGGCAAGTTCTTTCGGCTTACTGACAGGCTGCGGCTTGTGTGAAAGAAAACCTTCAAGCAGTTCAAAGACCTTTTCCCAGTCTTCTTTTTCGTGTGCCAGCTTCCCGTCCGGCATCGCCTGCGCAAGGCACGCCTTCAGCCGCCGCTCACCATCAACGTACCACCTGAACTCAAGATAGTCAGTCAATACAAGGTTCGGCAGGTGCCTGCGGTAGCGTTTCAGTTGTTCAGACTTCTCGATATCGCCGAGAGTTCTCCCGACATCCTTTGCTTCAACATGCCCGACAGTCAGAAAGCCATGACTGGCCTTTAGAGAAACAACGAAATCAGGCGCGCCGCATTCTTCCCGTTTAGGCTCGTTGGTTGCGGTAATTCCTTTACCGAGAGTTTCAAGCAGTTGCTTCAAGGCGGGGCGGTGTGTGTGTTCGGTCGCGTTGCCCGCCTTCAGATTGTCTGATATTGCCTTAAGGTACTCATGAAAGGCTTTCTCCAATTACACGTCTCCTTTCGGCGTTTAACTTCCAGAAATATTCAGGTGCAGTATACCTGAGCGGCGATTGTTCTGCAAGTCTTAGTAAGGACTTTCGTCACGTAAGCCTATCTCGCCAGCGGGTGCTACCCGCCTCCGCGGAGCGCACTTCATTGCCCTCTCTGCGAGGGCTTTTTATTTTAGTTTGAGTTCATGAAAGAAAACACTGGATAATTAGCACAACCTTTTATGGCAAAAGAAGTTATGGCAAATGACGTGTTTGCTTCTGCACAGATTCGTATAGATAACACCGGGATTTGTACAGATTTTGCGGGTTTTTACAGGTTATGAAGCGGATTACGAGGGCACCCAGTATGACGCAAGTACCTCGCGCGAGTTATAGTTACGGCGAATCCCGGCAGCGGTTTATCCACGCAAATGTATCATAAAACCCTGTTATATTGTTAAAAACTCGACGTAAGTCCTTGGCACGTAAGGGACTCTTCTTAAAGATGGAATCCGAGAGGGCAAGAATGAAGAATGAAGAATACAGGATACGGAATGGACAAGGATGCGCAAAGCGCAACAGATCCCTCCCTGTATTCTGTCTACTGTGTTCTGTATTCTGCTGAATCCTGACCTTCTGTCCGCCGTACGGCGGACTGTATTCTTTCCAAAGTCGTTGGGGTGTATTGGATTCAACTTGAGGATGCCGTTTTGCAGGGGGAAAACCGGTCGCGGGGTGCTGGTTGTCATGACGTTGACAGGTTGTGCGACTGCTGCTATACTGCCTTACAGATGTAACTGTATTGGAGGTGGTGATGCCTGTTGACTTCGACAGAGAAGAATTCCGGAAATCCCTGCGGGAGCAGTTTGACTATCTTCTTCGCAACGAGTCGAAGCAGTTGCTGCAGGAATCGCTCAACGAGCTGGTGAAGGGGCGGCTGGAAGAGCTTGCGGAACACGAGCTCAACCTGCTGGGCGGGGAGTCCGGCGATGAGTTCGGCAACGCCGTCGAGCAGCTCGCGAGGGTGCAGATGCGCCTCTCGCCGCTCGATATCAACCACCGGATGCTCGTCAGGGAGGTTCTCAAGAAGGAGATGAAAAAGATGCTCAGGGACTTTGTCCATGCAAGTATCGAGTAGGAAAGACATGCACAGCGCTCAGGGCAGGGCACCGTGGAAGCGCGCGGCATTCATCTACCCCTACCGCCGCGAGGTGCCCATGTACAGCTTCTTCCCGCCTGTCGGCCTCGAATACGTGGCTGCGGCCGCGGCACAGGTTGTCCCCGAGGTAGAGGTGTTCGACCTGCGCTACGAGAGGAGGCCGCTCGGGAGCCTGGCGCATTTCGACGCGCTGTGCGTGAGCATCAACTGGAAGTACGAGTTCGACGAGGTCTGCCGCGTTGTGAGCAGCCTGCCGCCTGGTAAGCCCGTGATAGTCGGCGGGCGCACCGCGACCGACCGCGCGGCGGAGATTCTTGACATCCTGCCGAACGTGGTTGCCGTGGCCTGCGGCGACGGGCACGACACGATAAAGGAGCTTGCCAGCGGCGTGCCTTTCCCGGAAATCCAGGGGCTTGCGTGGCGCGCCAATGGGAAGGTTGTCCAGAACCCCGGCCGCGGACACACGCCAATCGGCGGGCTCTGCAGACCTGACCGGTCGCTTCGCAGGCAGCCCTACCGCGTGCAGCTCGAAGGGCGCAGCTTCGGCATCCCCTTTGACGTGATAATGACCTCCTGGGGCTGCCCGTTCAAGTGCAAGTTCTGCGCGCTGAGGCTGGATGCATACGGGCGAAGGCGTCCCTGGAGCGCCCGCTCGCCGGAGTCGGTCGTTGAGGAGCTATCGCAGGTCAAGTCGAAGTGGGTCGGCATAATTGACGAGAACTTCTTTGTGGATGTACAGCGCGTGGAAAAAATCTGCGACCTGATAATAAGCGCGGGAATCCGCAAAGTCATAGGCGTGCAGGCGCGGGTGGGTGTAAGCAGATACCCGTCGCTTCTTCGCAAGATGTGGCGGGCGGGTTTTCGGATTCTCTCTATCGGCGTTGAGAGCGCCTATGACAAGTCGCTCGAAATGCTGGACAAGAAGACGACGGTGAGCGGGATTCGGGAAGCGTTCGAGGTATTCGGCAGGACCCGCTTCATGACAAACGGCTACTTCATAGTCGGCAACATAGGCGAGACGAAAGGGGAAATCCTCGACATTCTCCCCTTCGCCCGGTCACTGGGCCTGGACTTCATGACGCTGAACATCCTTCACATGGAAGAGAACTCCGGGCTGGCCGAGCTTGTCGATGCGGCACCTGGATACCACGTGGCCCACGACGGCATAATATACTCGGACCACTGCTCCAAGCCGGAGCTTCGCGCAATTCGCAAGTCCATGGATGCCAGGTTCTACTCCCCGCGTCACGTGCTCAAGACAATAAGGAAGGGCCTGGGCATCGGGGTTCTCGATTACCCCGAGGTGCTTCGCATGCTGCCGCCCGCATTCGCCTACGGCGTCGGCAAGCTGCTTGCCAACGCGCGCAAGAAACACCGCCGCAGGATGGAAAAGCGCCATTTAATAACCGCAGAGGCGCAGAGAATTCGGAGAGATAGCAATGTCTGAAAAGACGAAAAAATGTCCATTCTGCCGGGAAGAAATCATTGCAGACGCCGTAAAATGCAAACACTGCGGCAGCATGCTTGAGACTCCGTCAACCGCCCCTTACGACACCCTTGACATGCCACTTGTGGGCACGCCTACCGCGGCA
>DAOVDS010000059.1 GCA_030669415.1 bacterium | reverse complement strand
GTCCGAGCCGAAGGGGTGCTATCCCTCCTACGTAGCGGGGAGGCAAAGAGACCCTATTTCGTGGAAGTAGCGGGCTGCCCGAAATCTGGGAAATCAACCTGCATTGACATAGTTACGCACTTTCTTAAGCGCACTGATTTCAAGGTTTTGGCGCCTGTTGAAGGCGCTTCAAAAAGGACTCCTCATACGCTGAAGTACGATTTGGTCGCGTTTAATACTTGGTCTGCCTGTTATGCTCTTCAGGAGATCCTCACTGGTATTTATTCACAAGACGATTATGACATAGTCTTTCTTGACAGAGGACTATTCGATGCTGCGAATTGGATGAATCTTCTTGTGAGCGATGGTAAACTAAGTTCCGAAGAACGGCGCGTAATAGAAGACTTTTTGTTAATGCAAAAATGGTGTGAACGCATTAATGTTGTTTTCCTCTTTCAGTGTACACCTGAGACTTCTATGAAAAGGGAGTATGCCTCGAAACTTACGCGAAGAAAAGGCTCGGCAATGAATCTGGATACTCTCGAGAAGATACTGGGATCATATAAGGATGTCTCGATTAGGCTCAGCGAGAGATTTAGGAAGTTTGTTGAGATTGACACAACAGACGAGAAAGTGCGTTTCCTCAACATCGCATACAAGATGATCCATGATGTTTTTGATGACATAGAGAATCCTTCAAACACATAGGGCAAAACGATGCAACAGATTGCCGTAGTTGATAGAGCGCTCGTTCATTTCGTTGGGTTGATGAGCGATGATGATCTGCTTGAAGGCACAAGGAAATCGCTAGAGCGCGCGGTAAGATTTGTGCAGAGGGAGTTAGCTGAAAGCAATTACCAACTGAAGCAAATTGTTCCATACGGGGTAATAAGATGCAGCGACAGTGTGTTGTTATTGCGCCGTAATAGTACCTCCAACAACGCCGAGATTGCAAACAAATTTTCGATAGGTGTTGGAGGACACGCTGAGCCAAGAGACGCTGCGGGCATGGGACAGAGTATCTTCATGAATTGCCTCAAGAGAGAAATTAGGGAAGAAATCCTGTTGCAGGGTGAAGCGAAATTCCGCCTCATAGGCTTCATAAACGACGAAGAGAGTTATCTAGGAGCGCTCCATCTTGCAGTCATATACTTAGTTGATGTAACGGAGCCTGCTGCGAAAATTAGGACCACCACAGAGGGCAACGAGTTCAAGTCTTCGAAAGGGAAAAGCATGAGCGGAACATTTGTTCCCGTGAAGGATCTTGCAAAGTTTGTGTATAGTATGGACAGATGGTCTGCTATCCTCTCAGCATCATATTTCAGGACTGCGCCTATGATTGAGCAGAAGTTACTCCGCTTTCCCCATCAATGATCATTGGTGAACTACACAAGAATGACCGTCGGTCACCAATCCCCGTCCCATATCCAGAGGAGGAAGTCAGGTCATGGAACGCGTGGCTTGCCCATCAGTAAGGAAAAAGGGGACGCTGCGGGGTGGAACTCTTGACAACCAGTCAGACACTCTAATACTATCTACAGGTTAGGCGCTTTTTGCTGATACGAGGAGTTTACGATGGCGAAGGGAACGACAATTCTGTCTGTCCGCAAGGGCAAGAAAGTGGCAATCGGCGGCGACGGCCAGGTAACGCTCGGCGAGACTGTGTTGAAGACGGACGCGGTCAAGATACGCAGGATCGCGGATGGAAAGGTCATTGTCGGCTTCGCCGGTGCGACCGCCAACGCGTTCGCCCTGCTCGAGCGCTTCGAGGGAATGCTCTCCAAGTATCAGGGTGCGGTGCGCCGCGGGGCAATTGAGCTTGCCAAGGAGTGGCGCATGGACAGGGCGCTGCGGCGCCTGGAAGCTGTGCTTGTCGTGGTTGATGCAGAGAACTCGCTCTTGATATCAGGTACGGGCGATGTGGTTGAGCCCTCAGAGGGCGTGATAGGCGTGGGCTCCGGCGGGCAATACGCGGCGGCGGCCGCGAGGGCGCTGCTGCGGCACACAAATCTCAGCGCCGGGGAGATTGTCGAGAAGGCGCTCAAAATCGCTGCGGAGATATGTATCTACACCAACGATGCCATCTACGTCGAGGAGCTGCCGTGAATGACCTGACCCCCCGCAAGATTGTTGAAGAGCTTGACAAGTATGTGGTAGGCCAGAACGATGCGAAGCGCGCGGTGGCAATCGCGGTGCGCAACAGGTGGCGCAGACGCAACGTCGAGCCCGACATGCGCGACGAGGTCGCGCCCAAGAACATCATTCTTATCGGGCCTACAGGCGTGGGAAAGACGGAGATAGCCAGGCGTCTTTCAAACCTGACTGGCGCGCCGTTTCTCAAGATAGAGGCTTCCAAGTACACGGAAGTCGGCTACGTCGGCAGGGATGTGGAATCCATGATTCGCGACCTGGTGGAAGTCTCCGTCAACCGGGTCAGGAGCCGCGAGCGCAAACGGGTCCAGAAGAACGCCGCGAAGAAAGCCCAGGAGCTTCTCCTCGACCTGCTGCTGCCCAGGCCGGACTTCCCGCCGGATGAGGGCGAGGCCGTACCCCTGCGCGAGTCACACGAGCGCTCGCGTGAGAAGATGCGCGCGAAGCTTGCCGCGGGCGGCCTGGCAGGCAGAGAAGTCGAGCTTACGGTTGAGAGGCAGTCCAACCCGATGGTGCAGATATTCTCCGGGTCGGGGATTGAGCACATGGGCTTCGACATGCAGAGCCTGTTCGACAGGATTGCGCCGACCAGGGGTGCGGAGCGCAAGGTTACTGTGGAGGAGGCGCGCAGAATCCTCACGCAGCAGGAAGCTGACAGGCTTCTCGACAGGGAGAAGATCACCCGCCAGGGGCTCGAGGAGGCCCAGGAATCTGGCATCATATTCATTGACGAGCTTGACAAGGTTGCGGTAAAGGCAGGCACCGGCTCGGGGCACGGCCCGGATGTCTCGCGTGAAGGGGTTCAGCGGGACATGCTGCCCATTGTGGAAGGGACCACGGTCGCCACCCGGCACGGCACAGTTGAGACTGACCACATCCTCTTTATCGCGGCGGGCGCTTTCCACATGGCCAAGCCTTCCGACTTGATACCGGAGCTCCAGGGCCGGTTCCCGATTCGCGTCGAGCTCTCCGCCCTGGACAAGCAGGACTTCGTCAGAATCATGGTCGAGCCGAAGAACGCCCTGACGAAGCAGTACCGGGCGCTGCTGGCGACCGAGGGCGTGAAAATCAAGTTCCGAAAGGATGCGATTGAAGCGCTTGCGGATATCTCCGAGACTGTGAACCAGAAGACGCAGAACATAGGTGCCCGCAGGCTCTACACCGTCTTCGAGAAGCTGCTCGAGGACCTGCTTTTTGAAGCCCCGGACATCGCGCCAACCTCGGTAACCGTAACCGCGAACTACGTTAAGGAGAAGCTCTCAAACATAGCTGCCGACGAGGATCTCAACAAGTATATTCTTTGAACACGGCGTTTATGCCGTGCCGGAGGAAACATGGATTTCCAGTATCCTGAAAAGTTGAACCTGGCGAATCTGCCCACGCCGATTGAGCGGTTGAGCGGGCTTTCCGCAGAGCTCGGCAGGGATGTCCATGTCAAGCGTGACGACCTGACCGGCTGCGCCACTTCCGGCAACAAGATACGCAAGCTCGAATTCGTGCTCGCCGAGGCGAAATCGCAGGATGCACAGGTTGTTGTTACTGTAGGCGGCACGCAGTCCAACCACTGCCGGACTACTGTTCTCGCCTGCCGGCAGGTCGGCCTGGAGCCTTATCTGATTCTGCGTGGTTCTCAGGATGTGCAGCCCGACGGCAATCTGCTGCTGGACCTGCTCTGCGGTGCCCGGGTTCGCTTCATTTCTCCTTCGCAGTACAGCGAAAACCTCGAATCGATAGTCGAGGAGGTCGTGAACGAGCAGGCCGAGCAAGGCAGGAAGTGCTATTATGTCCCTGTGGGGGCCTCCACCGAGCTTGGCGCGATGGGTTACCTGAACTGTGCCCGGGAAATCGCCCGGTGGCAGGAAGAGAACGGCGTTACTTTTGACAGAATCTACTACGGTGCCGGGTCAGGTGGAACCAGCGCGGGGCTGATATTGGGCGGGAAGCTTTACAACCTGTCGGCTGGCATACGCGGGATAAACGTAGGTGAGCCCCACGACGAGTTTGTGGAAGACATAGACGGAATATGCCGCAGGGCAGCGGAGCGTTTCAGCATACCGGTAACTGTTGACAGAGCGGATATTGAAGTTGTAGATGGCTACTACGGCGAGGGTTACGGCGATATGCCGGAGCCTGTCGTTGACTGTATTCACCGCCTCGCTGTATCCGACGGCCTTGTCCTTGACCCCGTCTACACCGCCAAGGCCATGCTCGGGCTCATAGGGGAAGAGGAGAAAACGAAAGACGGCAAAGTCCTATTCATACATACAGGCGGGATATTCAGCCTGTTCGCCTACAAAGACAAGCTGCGGGTAACTACTTAACGCTTGAGCTCCAGAGTTAATTCTTTGATAATTATCGTGGCGTTGGGGCCCAGTTGCAGTCCTATGAACCCCTTGTCGAATTCCGGCCTGATGTCTGCATCTTTGACGTTCTCTTTGCCATCAACGAAGACGTTGATTTTGTTTCCCTTTACGACAAACGCCACCTCAAGCTCTTTTCCAAGTGGTATATCGCCCTTCTGGCCCCCGTAGCGCATACCTTCAGGCATTCCGTCTTTCTTGTCGGGATAATTCGCCCGCAGGTAGAAGCGATGTTCGGATGAGTTCTCAAGCCTGAATTTCGCCTTTAGGGTATAGTCCTGCCATTCGTACTGGCGGCGGTAGTTCGTCGCCAGGATGGAACTCTGAGCAAGGTTGTTGTTGCGTCCCACAAGCTCGCCGTTTTCCATCTTCCACTCGCCGCCCTCGCCCCAGACCTTCCAGCCCTTGAGATTCTTGTCCTTCAGCAGGTTGTACTTGCCCGGCTTGAGCGCGGGCAGCGCGCCGCGCTCGAATTTCTTGGCCAGTTTCTTGCGCTCGTTCTCTATCTTCCTCTTCTCATCGGCCTGCCATTTCTTGAACTGCGCCGCGGCTGTCTTGGCTGCCGCTTCTGCCGCGCTCTTCTCCTTCTCCCGTATGTCATTGCCCTCGTGATACGCGCGCAGTTCCACCTGCTGCAAGAACCAGCGAACGTTGCCTGAGGGAAAAGAGAGGCGCAGAGTGTTCTTGCCCTTCATAAGCTTCTTGGCGACATCAAACTTCAGCTCTTCGTCCGCCTCGCCGAGGACGTAACGCTTGTTTCTCTCAATCGCCTTGCCATTGAGCTCGAATGTCAGGATAACATTGCCTGTCTCGTTGCTGTGAAAGGGAATGACGTGTGAAACATGGAGGATCGCGTGCTTCGGCTCATGCAACAGGTTGAACTCGAAGGTTGCGGAAGCATTCAACTTTAGGAACGCAAGTACATAATCGCCTTGCACTCCCTTGTGCGGGTACTCGCAGTCCTTGTATTCGACCTTCATGTTGGCCTTGAAGTCCTTACCCGTGAAGTCCGCGTAGTACAGAGGCGCGCTGTTGCGCAGCGTCTTGAGCGCTTCGGCGAGTTCCTCTGCTGCCTTTCTCTCGGCGGCTTCCGCTGCTGCCTTGCGTTCCTCAACAATCTTCTCAAGCTCCGTGAGCATGTCGTGTGCCTTGGTGACAAAGGAAGAGCCGGCATAGTCCTTCATGAACTTCTTCAGTTTGGCGATGCCTTCTTCTTCTTTCTTGTCCTTCTTGAGTTTTTCGACTTCAGGCACAAGCGCCTCGAACACCATCGTCGCCATCTGGTCCTTGTCGAGCTGGTCCATCCTCGCCTGCACCGTACCCCAGCAGTCCTCGACCGGCTTCAGATTGTCGGGGTACTTCTCGAGAGCCGCAATTGCCCCGGAGTAGTCGCCCTTCTTGGCCAGAGCGTCAGCTTCCTTGAGCAGCCTGTCCCGTGCTTCCAGGGCCTTGTTCCGGCGCTTCTGAATCGTTGCGTTTATCGCACCCGCCACGTGCGAGCTCTGAAACGTGCTGAGATTGCAATCCCGCTCAATCTGCTCGTACCTGCTGATTATCGCCACGTAGGCCTCCGGGTTCATCTCGGCAAACGAATCGGCTGCCTCGATTGCCGTCTTCACCCGGGGATCTTCAACGTATTTCGGGGTTTCGCGGGGACGGTCCGGCCCAGGTGGCGGCCCCGGCCCCGGTCCGGGCTGCACTATCGGGCCCGGTCCCCCGCGGTCCCGCGGCTTGTGCGTCGGACTGCTCGACATCACCACCGCGAGTATGATTATCAGAACCAGCACAATACCGACAATCGCCATTATCGCCGTAGCAGAGCTCTTCTTCTCGTATCCCTCGTAACCGGCAGGTGCATAGTGCTCGGCCTGGCGCTCAGAAGCCACCGTCCGCATGCCGTAAGCCGGGGTACGGCGGCGGTGGTGCACCGGCTCCTCGCGTTCCCTGTGGCTTTCCTTCTCTTTGAGGGCTTCCAGCAAAGGCAGGTACATCGCGGTGCACTTGGCGCAGTAGCTCTGCCCGCCGGCACTAACCGCCTTGCCGCTCTCGAGGTCCGCGGGCTCAATCAGGGCGTTGCAGCGGTCGCAGTACATGGGGCCTTCTGGAACAACCTCAACTTCCACCGCCGTTGCCACGGGAGTCTGCGCCTCCACACACTCGGCGCAGTACATCTGCCCTTCAATCTCGAGGGCTTTGCCTTCCTCGATTTGCTCCAGCGGTATCCGTTTCCCGCAGGTACTGCAGTAGTAAACTTGCATTGCAGGCTTCTCGCTTTACAGCAAAACGCGTCGAAACCTTGTTTGTATAAACCCTGGTGCTTGCCATTTGTTCGGTGATTTTATGGATATATCTTGTAAAGCATCCGTGGGAACGGGATGCATTCTCTCACGTGTTCTATGCCCGCTATCCACGCCAGCGTCCGCTCGAGGCCCAGCCCGAAGCCCGAGTGCGGGAAGCTCCCGTAGCGCCGTATGTCAACGAACCACCTGAACGACTCTTCCGGCAGATTGTGCTCCCGGATACGCTCCTGAAGCGCCTCGATGTCATCTTCGCGCTGGCTGCCCCCTATAATCTCGCCGTAGCCTTCCGGAGCGAGCACGTCAAGGCAGAGCGCGGTCCGCGGGTCCTCGGGGTCGCGCTTCATGTAAAACGCCTTAATCCCGGCGGGGAAGTTGGTCACCATGACAGGCTTCTCGAAGCTCTCGCCCAGCGCCGTCTCATCCGGTGCGCCGAAATCGCCTCCCCACTCGAAATCATGCCCTTTTTTCTTCAGCATGTCAACAGCTTCTGTGTATGTTATTCTCGGAAACGGGGGAGAAATCTTCCGAAGCGGCTCAATATCCCTTTCCAGGACACCAAGTTCCTTCTCGCAGTTCCTCACAACCTCCGCCACAATGTGAGACACGCAGTCCTCGGCAAGCTCCTGCAGGCCCTCAAGCTCCATGTAGGCCACTTCCGGCTCCACCATCCAGAACTCCGTCAGGTGCCTGCGCGTCTTGGACTTCTCCGCCCTGAAAGTCGGCCCGAAGCAGAAGACCCTGCCGAACGCGGCCGCCGCCGCCTCGTTATAGAGCTGCCCCGACTGAGTCAGGAACGCCGGTTCCCCGAAGTAGTCAACCTCAAACAGCGTCGTGGTGCCCTCGCACGCCGCAGGCGTAAGTATCGGCGTGTCGACAAGCGTGTAGCCCCCGTCGAAGAAGAAGTCGTATATCGCCCCTACAAGCCGGCTGCGTATCCGCAGCAGCGCGTGCTGCTTGCTCGAGCGAAGCCACAGGTGCCTGTGCTCCAGCAGGAACCCCGGCCCGTGCTCCTTCTTCGTTATCGGGTACTCCTGGGCCTTGCTGAGAACCTGCGCACCCTTGAGCGTCAGCTCGTACCCCCCCGGCGCCCGCTTGTCCTCGCGCACAGTCCCGCTCACAGTCAGCGAGCTTTCCTGTGGCAGGTGGTCAAGCTCCTCGAACAGCTCATCCGAAACGTCGCCTTTCTGGAACACGCACTGCACAACGCCGGTCCCGTCACGCACGAGAAGGAACTGTATCTTCCCGCTCGAGCGCCTGTTGTACAGCCAGCCCTTCAGGACCACGTCCTTGTCGGCGTGCCGGCCAAGCTCATTGACGTATGTCTGCTTTGTCGTGTCCTGCGCCATACCTACATCTTCGACTTGACTGACTTGAGCTTCTGGTCTATCGAGCCTTCCTTGTCACGCCGCTCATCTATCGAGACCGCGGTCAGCGCCCTTGGCGCCCCGTTCTCGAAGACCATCTCGTGCAGCCTCTTCACAGCCGCGAGTATCTTGTCCATGGAGTCCGCCTCTATGACCGTGGACATGGCTGAAAGCCGCGGCTCAAAACCCATGTCCCTGAGTGCATTCTCAAAACCGGCCACAAACTGGCTCAAAGAGGCCGTCCCCGTGCCCACCGGCACGACCGTAAGCTGCGCGATTATCATCTCCCGCCTCCGAATAGCTACATCTCTATATGATACAACACGAATACTGCAAGTGCAAGCTCTCGATTCTGTGTCACCAGATGTTCCGGCACATCGCCCGCGGATTGTACCGGAAGCACCACGCCGGGAGGCGTGGTGAAAGAAACCCGCGACATTCACCACCGCGGAAAAACTCTCCCCACCAATTCTTGATTCCGGCCACGCATCGTGCTAAACTGTCTCCAGCATGAAAAAGACACTCTGCATGCTGGCAATTCTCTTGGTCCTTCCCGCATGCGCCCGCAGCCACCCGTGGTCGAAAGACCTCGGTGCTGTAAAGGATGCGCCAGCCCCGGAAAAGCGCAGCTTCAAGTTCCTCGAAAGAGACATAAAAGGCCTTCACGTCACCAGCCTCGAAGAACTCGCCAAGCTCCCTGACGAGGAAGTTGATATCGCCACCGGCGCACTGCTTGTCTCGAAACTTCTCAACCCCGGCCTTGACATCAAAAAATACCAGAAAATCCTCGACAACATGGCGAAAGAACTCGCCAAGAGCCTTAAGAAGCCTTTGACGCCAAGAGAAATTGTCGAAAGGCTCAGATTGTACTTTTTTCAGCGCAAGGGATTCGGCCGCTGGACCGGGTCGGACGATGAAAACGATGCAAGTGCGTACTTGCTTGACAAGGTTCTGCAAACGAGGAGAACCCTCTGCGCTGGACTCTCACTGCTTTATCTGTGCATTGCTGAACGTCTGGGAATACCTCTGGCCATGGTTGAAATACCAGCCTCTTCCACCAAAGGTCGGGGCGCCCATTGCTTTATCAGATACTCGGGGAGTTCGGTCAAACTGAACATCGAGACCACCAAGAGAGGGATAATTGTGCCAGATTCATACTACACAGAGAACTTCAAAGATGCGTTGAAAATGAGCCCGCGCTCGTGCCAGACGACGCTGTCCAAGAAGGAAACGGTCGCCTCGGTCGCGCCAAACGTGGCAGTGGCAGTATTATCTGCCCAAGCAGGCAAACGCGCGCAAATCCTATCATTGCTGGAAAAGGCTGCCAAGCTGCGGCCGAATGGTGTACGCAGTCTTTATCTCTTGGGTACTTTAAGAGTCCACCTTAGACAAACCAAGCAGGGCATGGCGGATCTCGAGAGAGCGCACTTGTTGGCGCCAAGGGATTTCTTTGCGATTTATTCGCTTTTCTACGGATACAAGCTTGTGGGACACTATGACAAGGCAGTTGAATTCGGGAGGGAGTTTCTTGAGGCATTTCCCAAGCATCCGGATGCTCCTCAAATCCAACTCGAGCTATGTGATACTCAGGCCGACTCCTGTACTGAGAGCAAGTATCTGTTCACAACCCTCAAAGAATGCGATGCAGCAATGAAGTTCGTGCGTGAATATCCCAAGCAGAACACGCAGCTTTCAGAGATGGAAGAGGAGCTTCTCAAAATCCTTCCATCCCTCCTTGAGCGCAGGAAGCAGGAGTTACTGCGGGAGAAGGAGAAATAGCTGGGTGGTGAGGTATTGATTTGCTTTCCGCAGTCGCCATGGTTAGAATGTTCAGGCAAACGCAAAGTGGACGGGAGCACGAAAAACATGAAGTTCTGGCTGAGCATTGTTCTTATCATAGCCGTTTTCCTTCCTTCATTGCTGGCGGAGCAACCGCCGAGCGAGGGCACAGGAATACTCTATGACAAGGGCGATGAAGAACAGTACAAAGAGAAACTCTCCAGGATTGAAGCGGATACGCTTAAAGAACTGAAGAAGCTTGTCGGCTTGTGCGATAAATACAAACTGCAGTATGACCGCAAATATATAGCTGAAGTGCTGTTGGCTTTGAATCCCGAGAACGAGTACGGAAAGGAACTGCTGGCAAAGGTTCAGAAGGATAAGAATATCTCCTCGCTGAAGGCAAGGGCAGCATTTGCAACCAAGCTTCAGAAGGCACGAGAGAAAGCCTCAAAGAAATGCTCTGACCTTGCCAAGTGGTGCAAGTCCAAGAAACTCGATGATGCCATGGAAGAATCAATCCAGCTCGCTCTGAAGCTTCACCCGCACAACAAAGCTGCAAGGAAGACACTTGGCCAGGTATTCCTCAAAGGTCGTGGCTGGCTTGACAAGGATGTAGCGAAGAAGATTGCCTCCGGCAAGCGTGAGCTCGACGGAAAATGGCGGCTCAAGGCGCAGGTTGACCAACTGCGCAAGGACTGGAAGAACGCGTGGGAGCTCAAGGGCGAGCACTTCATCCTCAAGACGAACACAAGTGAAGAAGAAGGATTGAGGATGCTTGCCGACGCAGAAGAGCTCTACAATATCTTTACCCACGAGTTCGGGAGATACCTTGAACTGAAGGAGCTTTCGGGAATCGTGATAAACTACTACGCCACGAAAGCAGACTATGTTGCAAATATACCTGAAGGACGCAGAGAGAGGTTTGCGGATACGACGGGCTTTGCTGACAGGACTGTCATTTACATGAGAAAGGAGCCGGTACCCGGCACAGTGTCCGATCTGCATGGGATCTTGCGGCACGAGATAACGCACATATTCTGCTTCAACAGGCTTGTCGGCGGCACCTCTGCAGGCATATCAAATAGGCCTAACTACTGGCTTGTCGAGGGTATTGCGGTCTTTATGGAGCCGGGGGCGAAGAAGCTGGCGCCCGGTGTCTATGAACTCGGACTGCCGAGCAAGCGCAAAAGAGACATTTCTCGGATTGCTGCGGGAAATTTTATGCCGTTGAGTAAATTCACCACGGGTGGCTTCTCGGCAGGCGCGGAGTCGTACGCGCAGGCGTATGCGCTGACCCACTACCTTTTCACTGCGGAATCCGGGAAGTACAGGGTCAGGCTGTTCAGGCTTATACAGTTCGTACACTCAGGTAAGGATGACAATGATTCCTTTGAGAAAGAACTCGGCATAAAGCCGTCCGAACTTGATAACAAACTCCGCGAGCACTGCTCGAAACTGATGAGGTAAGCATTCAGATAGTTCATATTTGCTGTAAACTAAAAATTCCTCTCCTTGAGCGCAGGAAACAAGAGCTGCTGCGGGAGAAGGAGAAATAGCGACTGGTGGTGTAGGACAGGTGTTTGACAATTACCCCCGCAGTGAACTGCGGGGCTTCGGAAGCCCCGGGTTTTCAACCCGGGGGTATGAAAAAAAGAGGGGCGGGTATGACAGACATCATACCCGCCCGTTGTGACAGAAAGTCGCTATCTTCCGCCTGCTCTGGCCGTCAGTGTCTCTGTCGGGCGAATTTTGGCGTAGCGGTAGTATATCTCCAGGGTAAGCGCGTTTATCGCCGTCGCGTACACGCGCCCGCCTACCATGCCCCACTTGCCGACCGGGTCCCACGAACCGTCCGCGCAGCCGCCGATGCGCTGGGTCGGCAGAAGCGCCTCTTTCATCGCCTTGTTCCATGTGCGCCACTTCTGGCCGCCGCACTGGAACATCGCGTAGGTCGCGTAGTACCAGTAGTACATGTCAACCCTGTCGTTCTTGGGCTTGTTCCACTCCGGCACGTGCGCCATGAGGAAGTCCACGCCCCTGAGAATCTTCGCCTCGTTTCTCGACTGCCCGCAGAATATGCGGCATATAACCGACACGCCGGTCATTGTCGGCAGCTTGGCGTAGTGCTCGTTCACGCCGCGGATGACTGAGCCGTCGTCACCCGGCCTCATGTACCCGCACTTGCCGGCCGTGTTTGTCGCGCGGTCGAACCAGTTGATGGCACCGTCGAACATCGACTTGTCTACACTCAACCCCGCCGTCTTGGCCGCCTTCAGTGCGAGGACCATCCAGCCCGAGACCGAAGTGTCGTTTCGCCCGCTTCGGGACTCGTACTTCCACCCGAGGCCGCCGTTCTGCCCGTTGCGGATGTAGTCAACCGCCAGTTGCGCGGGTTTCTTGAGCTTGTAGTCGCGGGTGACCGCGTACGCCTCGCAGAGCGCCATGGTGGCGATTGCGTGATTGTAAATCCACGATTCCGCACCTGCATTACGGCCCAGCGAGCCGTCCGCCTCCTGCTGGCTCAGGAGCCAGTCGAACCCGCGCTTCACAGTCTTGCGGAACTTCCCGACCTTGTGCGTGTTCGCGTGTCCCATGAACGCAAGCAGAGCCAGGCTGCTGACTGCGACATCGTACTGGCGCGTGCCTCTGCCGTCGCATGCCGTGTACTTGCGCGTGTCGCAGTTCTTGTCGAATCCGTCCTGGTCCCACCTGCCATCTTTATCCTGGTGGTAGTGGAGCCACTTGAGCGCCCTGTCAACCCCGGACACTGTGCCGACGGAGCCGCCGTTGTTGGCGAGCCGGCCCCTTCCCCAGCGCTGCCCGTAGGCGCCTGCGCGGCCCGGGCCGACCCCGTGCGCATCGACGCAGCCTGTGGCGCCGCAATTCTTGTTTGCATGGCAGTCGAATGATGTGCCTTTCGGTATGTCCGGGGTAAGTTCGTATTCCTCCTCGAGTTCGGCAATGACGAATTCGACGAGCTTTTCCGCCTCGACCCGCGGATTGGTGAACATGGCGGTTTTCAGGTTCCAGTCGGGTTCAATCGGAATTATCATAGATTCAGGCTTGATCTCCAGCGCCGGCGGCTGCTTGCTGTTGACCATCGTGAACACCACAAAAGCAGCCATCCAGAGAAGCAGCAGATGCACTCCCGCCGAGATAAGCACAGGTGCGGCCTTGCGCATCCACCAGGGAGTATCCGAGACTGGATAGCTGTCGTACTCCTGCATGTATTCCTCTTCATACTCTTCCTCAAATGCCGTGGTTTCCATGGGAAACCTCCTTCCTGCTTTGGTGAGCTGTCAACTCACTGCCTCGGTTGTCAATCTCTACTGGTATAATAGCACAGGATTGAGGTTTTGTCAAGCCTAAGTGGCAATAATTCTCAATAAAATTGCATCTAAGGCAAGAGTGGTTTCGCCTGAATACAGCTTAACTTGCTGAACGCCAAGAGGTTAGGTGTGTTTATGCGCGGATTGCCAATAAGGCAATAATAGTGGCAGAGTGTGTATTTCAGGCATAGTTTCGGGAGTTTCGGGCAATTGTTAGTCTCAGGACTCACTTGGCGACGGTTTCGCCGCTGTAACTGGAGGCGCGAGGCGCGAATGCGCCGACCGCAGTCTTGCAAACAGCAGCGCACCGAGCAGGGCGCAGAA
Organism: bacterium; assembly: GCA_030669415.1. Classification (GTDB taxonomy): domain Bacteria; phylum Planctomycetota; class SKW154; order SKW154; family DAOVDS01; genus DAOVDS01. Next base: position 3,090 of record DAOVDS010000059.1, on the reverse strand, counting down.
CACGAAGTAGAACAGAACCGCCGCAAGCGACAGGTTCATGTCGGCCTCGGCTGTACCTGCCGGAAGCACGGAAAGCAGGACAGCCATGGGGTCGAACACCTGCAGGAACCCGGTCTGCGGGGCTTCGCTCCATATTTCCGAGAGCCCGGGCAGCAGGACCAGAACGAGCAGTATCGCCGCCGCGATCTCCCGGCCGGCGCGCCTCGAGAGCAGGACGCAGAGCTGAACCACTATGCTGTAGAAGAGTGCGGCGAAAAGCACGAAGGCGAAACCCACAAAGATGCGCTCAAGAGGCTTTCGCCCGCCGACCGTCTCGGTCAGACTGACATCACAGCCTGCCGTCTGCGCAAAGATGGCGAAGTAAATTGCGACGGCTATGGCAAAGAGCACAAGCAGGTTGACCAGGAACAGCGAGCGCCCGCCGAAGATAGTGTACCAGACGCCCTTGATACGGCGGCGCATGAGCATCGCGTAGGACTCGGCCGAGGGGCTCAGCATGAAGGCAAAGACAATAAGCAGAAGGAGCGAGACTGTAAGATAGATGGCCGTGTTCTGATAGAACAGCGACACAAGCGTCTCGCCCGCGCCGGGAACACGCGGGGCAAGCAGGCCTGAAACCACCGTCAGGAACACTGCCGAAAACACCACGCCCTGGAGCTTGGTGATGTACGGGGCCGGGGCACTGCGTATCTTGCGCACCGCGCCGTTGAGGACCCACACGCCCAGAAACACGTAGAGGACCGCGACCGCGAAGAACTCGGGGAACTCTGCATTGAAGAACGCGACATTCCCCGGCCCGCCCGCGCCCGCAAGCCGCGAGTAGGGAAGACTGAACGGGCTTACGGCGGAGAATGTGCGGAGAATTGCACTGTCATGCCCCACGAGCAGGGCCGCCGCGCTGAAGAGCGCAACAACGACAAGCGTCGCCGTGATTGCGCCTGCGTAGGTCCGGGCCACGCTCGAGGACAGAAGCGCCCAGGAGTGGAAGAAAAACGCACCGGCGAAGAGTATCAGGTACGAGAAGCCGAAGAGCTCCCAGCTTACGCCGCCGCCGAGGACGCACAGCACCGAAAAGGGCAGGGCGCACAGAATCAGGAAATAGTGGAACAGCGTGCTTCCGACCATCTCTCCTTCGGCAATCCGCCACGGTGACATGCCGGTCACAATCTGGAAGTCAAAGCGCTTCTGCTCCTTCTCGCGCACCACCGAGCCGGCAACCCGCAGGCTGCCCGCAACGACAAGCGCGAATATCTGTATTGCCAGCAGCAGGTGCCAGTAGTTGCTCAGGCTCTCCTGCCACGAGTTCTCGTAGTATGTGCCTATCATGTAGGTCAGGAAGAAGGCAAGCACAAGCACCAGCAGGTAGCCTGCAAGCACCATGATGGGCCCGGTACGCTCAAGACGAAACTGCATGCGTGCGTGGCGCACTATTATCGGGTTGATCAATCCTCACCTCCCGCAATCCGCTTATCTGAAGAGAATTATACACCTGCGTGCTGCGCTTGTCAACGCCGCTTTTCCTGTGCTCGCGGTGCTGGCGCCTGTCCGGGTTACTGCCGGCTACTTGTCGCGGCGATTCTGCTGTTCCCTGGTGCTCAGCAGAGGTTACTCGTCCTTCATGACATAGATGAGCCACCGAGCGTTTTGTGCGAGGGCCGGGTCGGGGCTCTTTGATGCTGCTTCGAGTGCGGGCAGCCAGTCCTTGCTGGCGTTACCTTCCAGCGTGACTCCCAGTTCCTTGAGCAGGCGCCCGCGTATCTCCAGTTCCGTCATGGGATGGAATTCCTTCAGCAGGGGCTTGAGCTTCTTCATCACCTGCGCACGCTGGGACGCGAAAGCCTTACAGTCGTAGCCGAGGGTCGTGTGGAGGGACGATTTCAGCAGTTCCTGCCCTCTTTCGCGCACGGGGAGTGAATCCGACTCCAGGAGCGCCAGCACGCGTTTGAAGTAGTCGCCCGGGTGGGAGGGGAATAGCTGGCCAAGCAGTTGAGTGTATTCGTAGTCCAAGTCGGAGGAGTTGTAGAACGGATTGCTCCGGAGGCGCTTGGCAGAATCGAGGATTTTCAGGTATTCGCGCAGGGCGCGCTCATCCCCGGCGAGAAGAAGGAACCTGGGGGAGCTGGGTATGCTGCCCTGGCTTCGCTTTTCTTTCATTGAATTGTGCACAGTTGTTATGAGCTCATCGCAGAGCTCTTTCCTGCCGCACTTGACTGCGAAGGCTAACAGTCCGCATCCGATACCTCCACGATAGCTCTTGCGTTTCTCAAGCGCGCGTTCCAGCAGGCGCTTGGCGTCGTTCGGCGCAATCCGCAAAAGCAGTTGCAGGTCCCACCAGGAGGGGCCCGACGTGCCGGCTACGTCATTCTCGATAGACTGCTTGAATTCCGACACGAGATGCGCAGGCACCTTGTACTTCCTGAGCCAGCGCCGGACAGCGTGGTCGGGGCCTGCCAGCATCGATGTCAACTGCCCACAAGTGTTCAGGATGCCGACGGCGACGTAGAGGTCAAAACTGATGGAGTCGACGGCATCGGTAGTGCTGCCGAAGCCGCCATCCAGGCCATGCTTTACGAGTCCCTTCCTGACTGCATCGGGGAAGGCGCGGGCGTGTGCGACAAGCGCTCCCGCGAAAGTCCAGTCCTTGCGTGCTTTGGGGATGTCATGGAGAATCTTCACCAGGAGCGGGACAAATTCCTTTCGGGGAGCGGCCTTCAACTGCTCGAGTATTTTGTGACCTTCGCCATGCGCATATCCGCGGTAGGTCGGCTCCTTGGGATTGAGCAGAGTTTTCGTAGCGCTTTCGAGGTCAATCTCCGGCGGCTTCTTGTACCGGTAGTCGAGGAAGACTTTCAGAATTCTCCTGGGCTCTTTGGGAATGTTCTTCCAGGTAAGGGCTTGCGCAATCATGGGCCCGGCCAGCTTGTTCAGCCGCGCCTGCTCCACCGGCGAGATTCTGACGCGCCTTCTGTCAGTGTCAAGGAACTCTCGCAGAGACGAAACAGCCGCGTCCGCGAGGTCGGGTTCCCTGAGCAGCCTGAAGATGAGCTCAAGCGCCTTTTCTTTCTTCGTCTCACCCACGCAGCCTGCGAC
>DAOVDS010000145.1 GCA_030669415.1 bacterium | reverse complement strand
CAGAACTTGTCCGTAGAAGAGGATTGACGGTTTGCCGTTACTGTTGCCACAAATTCGGCATTTTCTACGTTAAGGTCGAATGTGACAGATGAGCTATTATTCGCCATATCTCCTCCGCCGTCAAATGTTGCTTCGATATATACTGGTTCAAGCAGCGTATTGAGATAACCTGTAGCTGGCGTAAGGTCAGACGCAATATCGTCATCGAGTAGTCCGCAGAGCCCAGTTGCTGGTATGGTAGCCCCAATATTCTGGACTGTAACAGTATAGCTAGCTCCGGTTGTATTCGAGTTTATGGTAAACTCGTTGCTGGCGCTGTCGTTAAGCTTCCCATTATCCTTAAACCGGTCGGTAGAGTCGGTCAAATTTCCTTTCATTGTCACAGTGCTTGTGCCATCCGTATTGTCCACAACTGCGGCAATATCGCCAGCTTCCGTGATTTGCGCTGTAGTAGGAGTCGTCATTGAGTCAACCTCTACATGGAGCCTTCTCCACACAGTAAGGACGGGAGACTGTTTGATAATTTGTGGAGGATCATCGTTTTCCCATAGTGGTAAGCCAACTGCGTTCTCAATACGGGCAAATGCATCGGTTTGTCTTGCTTTGATGCCTGTTAAGCTTGCAACTCGGGTGGTAACCGCACCTCTAAAATTGTCACCTGGCTGGAAGGTCACATTGAAGACCACAGTGGCTTTTCCATCGGCATTGGTTCGTGCGGAAGTATCATCAAGAGTACCGTCTTTTGGATCGCCTCTGTTATCCTTTTCCTGTGACTCATCGTCGAGAAGCGGATCGCTGGTGGACGGGTCATCAACATCCAGAACCTTGAAATGCACCGTGACACCAGCCTTCTTGGGGGTAATCGTTGCTACCAGTTTTACCTTTTCGTGTGTCGTGTCGGTAGGTGTCTCCTTGCCCGGGAATATTCTCTTATGTGGTGCTCCCAATTTGGGATCTGTTTCAAGTTCGCTGAACGCTTCCCACTCGACCGTTTCTATTAGCTCAGGTTCCTCGACAGGAGGTTTGGAATTGAGCACCAAATCGTCGGTTGGCAAGAGCTGGACCGTACCGCTAGGCCATACAACTTTCACTTCTTGGATTTGTTCTTTCGATACAGTACCTAAGCCGAAGTGGACGCCCACCGAGCCTTGTGAACCCCAACCAGCGCCAGCAGTCATTTGCCTGGAGATAGTTTGTGTTACTTCTCCAACTGTGTAGGTAAGTTCTATCCGCGTTCCCACACCTAATCTGTTGCTTACTGTTGGCTTCAACAGAAAAACAATCCAGTTGTTCCCGTTCGGGCGCTGTTCCCAGAATGAGCTGTATCCATCGGCGTTGGCTGCCCATAGTGTTGGCCAACCATCGCAGAGGTCCTGGCTAACTGCTGCTGCTGCACATGTTGCGATTGTAGGCAGGCCATCTGTGTCAGCAGCAGCAAACGTCAGGTCACCATTATTGTTAAAAAGGGTGGTGTTTCCGTCATCCGCAGTTATGTTTAGGTCTATGTCACCGTCGTTATCAAAATCAGTGAAATAACAGTCAACAGCGTTCGTGGGCTGCGATACGCCCGCGCTTGACGTAATGTCGGAGAATGTTACCGTCGTGCCGTTGTAATTGTTCTTCAGCAAGTAGTTTGAAGCCCCTGATACTGCTACGCAGAAATCAAAATCACCATCATTGTCAATGTCGCCGAAAGCAACGGAATCTCCTTCTACATCCGCCCCGGCACTTGACGTAATGTCACTAAATGTACCGTCCCCATCGTTCTGATAGAGCTTCGCCGAACCCGAAGTTGTGCCTACAACAAACAGGTCAAGGTCGTTGTCGTTGTCAATATCGCACCAGACAGCGCTTGAGCCGGATGAGGGACCGCTAACTCCAGCAGTTGAAGTTACGTCGGTAAAGGTCCCATCTCCATTGTTCTGGAACAGCTTGCAGTTGCCCTGAGACTTCACAACATACAAATCTACATAGCTGTCATTATCGTAGTCTCCCCAGCATGCCATCACTGAGTAAGAGAACCCACTCAAACCCGCATCTGAGGCGACTTCGGTGAAGTCGTCGGTTTCAAGGCCAACCCGGTTGTTACGGTAGAGATACACATCTCCGCTCTCGTTTGTAACAAGCAGGTCAACATCGCCGTCATTGTCATAATCCGCGGCACACGCGCCACGTGAATTGGTCGGACCGGCAACCCCGTTGGCGGAAGTTGCGTCCGTGAACGTCTGGTCTGGAGGCCCGTCATTGATGTAAAGAACATTGCTGCCTGAGCTGCTTGTCACGTACATGTCAGGATACCCATCACCGTCGAAGTCTTCCCAGACTACGTTCTCGGCACCACCAGACGGACCCTGGATTCCCCTATCGCTTGCGGTGTCCTTGAATATGCCGTACTCGTAGGCGCCGATTTCAACCGTGCCGTGTATTATGCGCCAGTTGCCCGCAAGGTCGTAATCCCAATCAACATAACTGTTGCTGCCTGCGTCAATACAGGGTGAGCCCGTGTCGAGATGATAATCCCCGTTTGCGTCATCCACGAAATCCGGGTCGGAGTTGATACAGTTGCTTGGAGTGACTGTTCCTTGAGAAGAGGTATTGACATCATTGTCGCCGTTGGCGTAGTCACAGTAGTTCAGAACAACGGCGCCATAGCCATACGCCCGAATCTGATGGCCGTATGTTGAAGCGTGGTTCCCCCAGATTATGGTGTTATTGAGAGTCATCGTGGTTCCCTGGCCCAGGGCTGACACACCGCCACCGTAACGACCATCGTTGTTGGCTATGGTGCAATTAGTCAATGTCCCGACTGACCCTTCATAGAAGTACACCCCGCCGCCAACACCCGGCGAAATGGCTTCATTGTTTGCTATCAGACAGTTTGTAATTGTCGGGTTCGAGTCATAGCTTTGAATGCCGCCACCATTGTTATCTGCTGTGTTGTTTATTATCACACAGTCTTTGATGGTGGCATCAGAATCATCGTAGCACCAGACACCACCACCGTAGAGCGCCCAGTTGTTCTTCATGATACAGTTGCTTATGGTGGGGCTGGAGTTTTTCTTACAGGCAATGGCACCCCCGCGCCTCGTCGAGTTGTCCTCGAAAATGCAGTTGGTGATTGTGGGGCTTGCGCCGTCATAGCAATAAATCCCGGCGCCGTAGTAGATGCCGGTGTCGCCGTTCTTGATCGTGAAACCCTCAACGATACTGTCACTTGTCTCATCATTGTGGAAGTAGAATCCGCGCCCGTCGTCCTGACAGTCAATGATGCAGTTATCGGGCCCGTTTTCTGATTTGACAGTTATGGCTTTGCCGTCGAAGTCAATGTTCCGGTTGCCTGCGCCTGTGTAAGTACCGTCAGCAACGAGCACCGTATCGCCGTCGGTTGCAGCATTGATAGCCGCCTGGATGGTGGAATAATCCTGCGGCACACGCAAGGTGTCGCCCGGTTCGGCCTGGGTCTTGGTGTCCGACAGGCCGATGCACATAAGCACAGCGACAACGGTGACACAAATCAATTTTCTCACGTTTCGCCCCATTAGTGATAGCCCGAGAACGGATACTCCTCGGGTTTCCAGGATTCCTTGCTGGCAATCAGTGAGTAGTACTCGCCGGTTCCCAGGTCCACCGCTCTGAGTTGCCGGTTCTCAACAAGGTCAATGCGCATCTTGAATACCTTGCCCTCTTCCGGGTTGTTCTTGTCGCTTGCCTCGGGGTCTGGTGTAAACTCCTCGATGGTGCCGCTTGGGCTGGCGAAATCGAACCAGCCTATGTAGTGCGGCAGGGCACCGTCATGGTAGTCGGCGTATATGGGCAGCTCGGCCATGGTTGGATGGATAAGCGAGAAGTTCTTCTCATCCAGCACCTTCTCGGCGCCCACCTCCGAGTTGCGCGCGAACACGGGACAGAACCCCCTGTCAAAGCCCTGAAGCACCAGCTCCCGGTTGAACATCCCGACAGTGTATGGCAGCCTCTCAAGGAAACCCTTCGATGTGTAGCTTATGAGGCCGCTCTCGCCGAAGTCGCGCCGCAGCATGTATTCCTCACACGCGCCCACAGACGTGCCTGTCTTGAGCTCCTTGCGGTTGATGACCAGCTCGCTCTCGTTTATCTTGAATTCCTCAAGCATCTTCTGCCGGACAATCGGCAGGTTGGACGAGTTGCCGCAAAGGATTATCCGCAGTTCCGGCCCATCACCACCAGCAGCCCCCTTGCGGACCACCAGCCCGCCGGTGGCCTCGGTGTGCACCGACTGGTAAAGGGCGTGAGCCTTCTTGACAGTCTCAACGATGCGCCCTTCGATGTGAGCGTTGAGGTCTTCGATATTCACCTCTATCTCGTTGAATACTATCGGGTCAACACCCTGGTACTTGGCGACTTTCTTGAGAACGCCCGAAACCTTCTCTGCGCCCGTCTTGCTCATTGAGAGGCGAATCTTGAGCATATCCGCCTCGTGCCAGATGTCGTAGAATAGCTTGCGGGCAAGCTCGGACTTCATGGGGTCGTCATCCTCGTACAGGCCGAACCTGGTGGGCAGGAAAGTGTCTATCGCCTCATCAAGCAGCTTCGCCCTGCGCCGGGACTGGTCCGCGGCCACGAAAGTGCCGTCTGCCTCTTCCTGGGCCTCTACCGCAGCCGCGATGCTGCCGCCTCCCTTGATAACGCGGCTTATGGCGGCCTCTTCCTTCAGGATTGTGGCGATTGCGTTCTGCCAGACGCTTTTATCAACCATGTTGATGATGTCCGCAATCGAGGGGTCTTCCTCCTCCTCCACAATCTCCTCTTTCTTCTCCTCGGTGGCAGCCGCGCCCCAGACATCCAGCTCTTCTTCTTCCTCCTGGACCTTCGCCTTGGCCGGAGCGCCCCAGATATCATCCTCCGGCGCCGCTTCCTCCGCCGCGGCCTCGCCCTCTTCCTTAGGGAGGAGCCCCTCCAGCGCGTGAGCGCCCGCAAGCACCAGCCGGTGCTTGAGGACATTGAACATCTCGAGCGACACGTTGTCGCCGCCGTAGTAGCTCTCGCCGCTGAGGCCCTTGAGCTCAGTGTCAATGTGCAGCTTGCCCTTGTCGTCCCGGGACATGCACACATCCACGAGTGATATATCCACCGTCCCGCCGCCGAAGTCGTATACGAGAAGCTGGCATTCCTTCTTGACCACGGCAAAGCGCTTGAACTCCTCGAAGAAGGTCCCGTAGATGTAGTTGAACGCCGCCGCGCTTGTCTCATCGAGATGCATCTTGACGGACTCTTCATCCACCTCGACCCCGAGCGACTTCAGAGCGCGCTCAAACGCCCTCTTCATCGCCATCTTGCGGTCCTGGCTGAAAAGGGTCGGGTAGGTCGCGACCACCTGCGTAATCTTCTCCCCTATCTCCGCTTCGGCGCGCCGCAGGATGTCGCGGATGATAAATGCGGCAATCTCCTCAACGTGCCACTTCTGCCTGTGCTCGCGCCGCGAGCCGGAATGCTGGTCCAGGACTATGAAGTTCCTGTCGTCACCCAGCAGCCGTTTTATGCTCATGAAGTACGAATACGTCTGGCCCGAGTACTCCTTTATGTCGTACTTCGCCTCGTTGCCTATCGCGTACTCGGGGTTCTCACGGTTGGACACGTCGCGGAAGAACACCAGCGAGGGCAACTCAGGTGAAGACCGCGCGCGCTTGAGGGCATCCTCGATGCTGCCGCTCTTGCCTATCTTGCCCTTGAAAGCGAAGCAGGAGTTGGTCGTGCCGAAGTCCACGGCAAAGACACCCCTGAAGACCAGGCTCTCCTCCACAATCTCCTGGACTATGATGGATATCTCCAGCTTCTCGCCTTCCTCGAACTCCACAAGCACAGCCCCGTCGTATGCCCCTTCCCCCGGGAAATACTTGTGGGTGGTATTCACGTCGATAATGACCGGCTTTTTCTTTTTCGGCCCGATTTCCAGCGTGCTGCCGCGGTAGAGGCCCTCCAGCTCCAACCATTCGGGCTTCTCGACGTCCGAGATGGTCAGCTTCACCGGTTCAGCTTCCGTGTTGGCGAAGTTTATTATCTTGCGCTTGCCGCCCGAGTTCCTCTTGAGCTTCCGGAAGAAAATTGGGTCCGGTATGATTGCCATTACTCTTTACCTCCTGCCCGGTTTTGATCTCCGCTGCGACCCACCTCAGGGCTCGTCTTCTCTACTCTTCTTCGGAGCCAAGGAGTGACTCGGCGCTCTCGTAGTGCTTCTTGAGACCGTCGAATATCTGGAAATACGTCGCCAGCTTGTACTCGCGCTCGCGACCCTCCTCCTCGTCCGTTATCAGGTTCATGGGCAGACTCACGCCCTCCGGGTCCGCCTTCACCTTGTTCGCCAATCCCTCGCTGAGCTTGTCAAACTCGTCTATCAGGCCCTTTATCAGCATCTTGTAGTACCGGCCCAGCACGCCCGAAAGCTTGTTCGCATAACCGATGAAACGCTCCTTGAACGTGCCCTTCAGGTCCTTGCGGAACTCGTCCTCTATCTCCTTGGTCCACTCCGTCTCGAAACCCGAAGGCTTCACCTCGGAATACAGGATGTCCCACGTCTCCTCAGTCGCACGCATTATCGTGAACTGCTTCATCTGCCGGGTAAAGTCCTCGAGCATCTCCTCGAAGTCCTCCACGTACTTCTCGTCCAGCGCGTTCGAGAAGTACTTCAGTATCTCGTGCAGCTTCGAGTCCATCAGCTTGCTCTTGAGCTTCTCCCCTATCAGCCGGACAGTGCTCTCCTCGATAAGAGTCGCGAACTTCTGCGAGAACTCCGCCTTCGCCTGCGTTATCGTCTCCATCTTGATGTTTCGCGGCTGAGGGATTGCAAGCTTAGTGCGCAGCCTGTTGAAGTTGAACTTGTCGCACCACATCGAGATGCCCGCCTCGAGCTTCTCCTTCGCCTTCGCTATACCCGCCTCGGCAGCGCCTTCCACCCGGTCGTTTATGAACGAGACCTCGTCGTAGAAGAGGTTCTGCGTCTTCTCGATGAACTCGTTGACCATCACGCGCTTGTTCTTCAGGTTCTCCAGCAGGTCCACCACTCCCGAGCGCTCCGGCTCCAGGAGGTTCTTCGTCGAGCCGTAGACCCGCCGAAGGTCTACGAATATCTCGCGCAGCCTGTCCGCCTTGATGTCGCGCTCCAGGTACCTCAGAAGCTTGTTCCTGAAAAGCGCCACGCCGCCGTCCTTGTAGGTTATCTTCATCATGTTGAGCAAATCGGGGCTTATCGTCTCGTCGAGCGCCTCCACCTTGCCCTTGGCGCTCTCCTTCATCGTGTTGAGGTCCTTCTCCTCGTTGGCGCTGATTATCCCCTTGTCCTTCTTCGCCTGGAGCTCAACAATCTTCGCGCTCGCAAGGAATATCCTTTCCGGGTCCAGCCCGAGGCGCACCACCGTCTCCACCACCTGCGCGCGGTAGAGCTTCTCGATGCTGTCCTTGTCTATGTCGTCGTGGCTGAGCGTGTCGAACTTGTTCATAACGAAGAACATCTTCGAGCGAACCTCGTTGTTGTGCTTGCCAAGCTCGTTCTTGATGTCCACGTCCGCCATCTTGAAGCCCTTGGGCTCCAGCACCAGCACGACCGCGTCCGCCTCGCTCATGTACGTGTGCGTTATCTCGCGCTGGCGCACGTTCACCGAGTCTGTCCCGGGAAGGTCTATTATCTGGACTCCCTTCTCCGTAAAGAGCGGGTTGTTCTTGTATATGAACACCTGCTCAATCAACAGCAGGTGGCCCAGACCCTTGCCATCCCTGTCCGTGGTCAGGTAGTCGTGGCCGTTCGGTATCGAGTCGAGGTGAAGCAGGCCCAGCCTCGCGCTGTACTCGTCGATGTAGTGGAGGAACTCATCCATTTCCTTGCGCTTCTTCTGGTTCTCCTGGTCCGTGTCCGGGGCCAGGCGCGCTATCACATCCCTTATCGCGCCTGTCGCCTTCTCGTCCGTGTACTCGGCGAAGACCGCATCCTTCTGGTCCGCAAGGAGCTTGACGTAGCGGTTGTTCTCGAATATGTTGCGAAGCGCCTCCTCGCGGGTATAGTATTTCACCTCGATGTGCTCATCCCCGCCCGCGGGCGGCGCCTGCATCAGCGTTATCGACATCGTACACTCGCCCGCCTCCGCGGGCAGCAGGCCCGGCTCCGCCAGTACCGCGTTTATCAGCGTGCTCTTGCCGCCCGAGAACCCGCCGGCAAAGCCCACCTTGTAGCCCTTCTTCTTGAGCTTCGTGCCCGCGCGGTTCAAAAACGCCATCGGCGTCTCCGCCATGTAGTCGGCGTACCCGGCGCATATCGGCTCACCCTTGTGGTCGTCCACAAGCGTCTCGTAGAGCCGCATCAGGCCGCCGTGCACCTCCTTAAGCTCGCCCTGCACGTTCGAGGTGTTCAGGTTCTCTATGAATCGTGTCTTCTCTCCCGCCATGTCCTTTTCCTCCACTCCTCTTGAAATACCAAGCGGTTATCTCTTACACTCTATCCCTGCTCGCCCGCGGGCGCAGCCGCAGAAGATTCCTGCGCCTCCTCCGGCCCGCTCTTCAATCGCGCGCGTGTGAGCTCTTCCCTGAACTCCTCCATGCTCTGCAGGCGCTCCGACGAGTCGAACGCAAGGCACCTGTTCAGAAGCGTGTTGAGCCTCTCCACATCCATGCTCGCCGACGGGTGGTTCACCGCCACGAGACGGAACTTCTTCGTCTGCTTCGCCTTCACAAGCGTCTGCAAATCAGACAGGTCCTCGTCATCGTAGAGCGCGCGACCCGTCAGCGCCTCGCACAGGACCACCACCATCGAGTACAAATCACTGGCCGCCGTCACCCCCTCCGGCAAAGCGGGCTTGGCGCCCGGGACCGTTATGTACGCTATGTACTCCGGCGACATGTACGGCACGCTCGCACGGAACGGCGCGCCCTGGAAGTACTCGTGCTCGTATATGTAGCCTATCCCTATGTCCGATATTATCGGCTGGAAACCGCCGCCGTCCCGGCGCACAAGGATGTTCGAGCTCTTGATGTTGCCGTGTATCACGCCGCTGGCGTGCATGTGGCCCAGCCCGTCGCAGACCTTCAGGAACATGTCAAGTATCACGCCGTGGCGCTGCCTGCGAACCATCTTCCCCGATACCGGGCGCACCTCGAGGTACTCTGTGATGAAGTAGTGCTGGTACTCCTGCTCGAACTTGATGCCCAGGTACTGCGCGAGGTTTTCGTGTGTGATTTCGTCTTCGAACCGGTGTGCCGAGTCCAGCTTCTGGGCCACGCGGTTATTGAGTATCTTTATTGCGTGGGTGATATTCCCCTTACGGCCCAGGAACACCTCGCTCATCACGCCCTTGCCAAGCGAGCGGATTATCTCGTACTCCCCTATCGACTTGGGTATCTCACCCTCCGGCATTTCTCACTCCCGAAACTCGCCAGATTACTTGGAAACTCTCATTATCAAATCCCCACCTGTCGCTGTCAAGTTGAAAGTGATAAAAAGTGGGCCACACCTCAGTCGCATCCCGTCAGACAAGACCCCTGCAAGACCCGCCGTGCCAAGATGTTGCGCAGTCCGAGCACGGGGATTCTTCTCCATATATATGGCATCCTTTCCATGGCCCGCCGCCCGAAAATGCAGCGGGCGGGTTTATACTACGCCATTAGTGGTTATCCGAGTATGATGTGCAAAAACTGCGCCGGTCAGTTGTAGCAGAGGTATCTACGGGTTCTTGGGACCCTTGGCAGGTTCCCCGGAAAGGCTCTTCTTGATTTGTTCGAGTTCCTTCTTCACCGCCTCCGGCGGCTTCTTCTTGAGCGCTTCGTCCACCCTTTTCAGTCTCTCCTGGTTGTCGCTGATCTTCTTAATCAGTTTCAGTATCTCCTGCCAGTACTTGGCCGCCTGCTGCGGGTTCGCGTTGATGAGACGGTTGTACTCGTCAATCGCCTTCGTATGCAGGCCCTGGGCGGCATAAGTCTGTGCGAGCATCTCGAGATACTCCGGCGAGTCCTTGAAATAGGCTACCACCTTCTCGAGCTCGGTCGAAGCTGTCTTGAAATCACCGCTCTTCATGTGCGCCTCGGCCAGCATCCCTCGCAGCCTGTACAGCTTGTCCTGGGCCTCCTTGCCGGGTTTCTTCAAGTCCTTGACCTCCGGCAGGTTTTTCAGCAGCAAGCGAACCAGACTGTGCGCCTTCTCTTTCCGAAGTTTCGTGCTGAACTGCTCCAGCAATTCCAGGTTGAACTCGTTGCGGCTGCCGTTCAATCCCGCAATACTGCGCAAAGCCACCATGCAGTCGTCGGCAACCTCTTTGGCCTTGTCCTTCAAATTGCCCAGAAGCGCATCCCAGACTTTCGCGTCAGTCTCAGGCATCTTGCCCAGCGCCCTTGCGCCAGCCGCACGCAGCCCCGTGCTCGCACTCTTGTTCAGTACCTCAATAAGAACACCCGTAGCCTCCC
>DAOVDS010000420.1 GCA_030669415.1 bacterium | reverse complement strand
CGAGTTCGAGGATGTGTCGCAGGAAGTTGCGTGCGGAGGAGTCGCCGGGCAGCAACTGTGCGAGGCGGCGGTAGTACCCACCCGCCTTCTTGTATTGCCTCAGAGAGTATGCGGCGTTGCCTGCCCCACGCAGGGAGCCGGTATTTTCGGAGTCTGTTTCAAGGGCCTTTTCATACCACTTGATGGCTTTCTCGTAGTTCTTGCGTTTGTACTCGAGTCTGCCTGCCGCAACTGCGGCGGCGAGATAGCTCGAGTCTGTCTCGAGCGCCCTGGCGTAAGCCGCGAGTGCGCCGGCGTGTTCGCCGCGTCCTGCGAGCGCATCGCCGCGCAGCCTGTGTGCGCGGGCGGATTTGGGGTCGAGCCGGGCTGCCAGCCGGGCTGCTTCGGTTGCCTCGGGGTACATTCCGGCTGCGAGGCAGGTGGCGGCCAGGTTGAGGTAGTCCGAGGCAGTGGAATCACCGGCGTCAATGCCCTTTCGGAAGTACCTGGCCCCGCTGCGGTGCATGCCCTTGGCGCAGTACAGTGAGCCGAGGCGGTTGTAGGTCTCGGGGGTAGTGCTGCCGAGCTTGAGCGCCATCTCATACTCATCTATCGCCTCGTCGGTCTTGCCGGAGCCGTGCAGTGCGCCGGCAAGGTATACGCGCATCCCGGGGTCGGTCGGGGAGCGGGAGACAAGCTCCCTGAATACCTGGAGGGCCTTCTTCTTCTGGCCGCTGGCGAGGTACACGCGGGCGAGTGTCAGGCGGGTGTCGGTGCTGCCGGGTGCGAGCCGCGCGGCTTTTTCGAGCGAGGCAGTGGCCGCGGTGAGGTCGCCCATCTTCTCGTAGAGCGTGCCGACGAGAAGGAGCACTTCGGCGTTCTCGCGCACGTCGCCGAGGCTTGCAAGAAGCTGCTCGAGCGCCAGCTTGTCCTTGCCGCTTACGAGATAGAGCTTGCCGAGGCTCTGCATGGCGAGCCTGTAGTCGGGTTTGAGCTCCAGTGCTTTCTTGTAGGCCTGCTCCGCCTTGTCGTATTTATTGAGCCTGAAATACGCCGTACCTATGTTGTAAAATATCGGCGCTTCCTCGCCTTTCTTTGAGCTGGCCTGGAAGTAACGCAGCGCGTCCCGGTACTTGCCCTGCGTGAACAGCTTATTGCCCTTGTCGAAGAGTTCTTTCTTGGTCAGCGCCCCCTCGGGCGGGGGCTCGGGCTTCTCATCTTCAGGGGCGGTTTCCGGCTCGGACTGGGCGACCGGGTCCTGCTGCTGCGCGTCTTGAGCTGCCTCGCCGCCATTCTGGTCCGGCTCAGGGGGGTCTTCAATCCTGGCCGGTTCTGCGGCCGGAACCGCCTCGCGGGGTTGTGCCACGGTGCAGGCTGACAGCAAGGCGAGAAGTGCCAGAAGCAGTGCAATTGTCACGAGATTTTTTCCAGCCGGCTTCACTGGTCTTCCTCTTCCTGCTGTTGCTCTTTTTCCGTCAGAACAAGTTCCGCCGCGGCGGCGAGGGTGTACTTGCGGTCCTCGGAGCGTAGTATGACTATAGCCTGGACACCGGCAGGCTCGAACATGCCGAGGGTCCGATGAACCGTTCCGACAGTAACACTGTCCATACCGAGGAACCGCAGGAAAGGCTTCTCGGCGGAGGACAACTCTCGTGCCTTTGCAGCCACTTTCTTGAAGCTGTCGAGGTTAGTGAACCTGCTTGCCTCTTCCTCATTCTCGTAGTAGTAGTAAGTCTTGTCGGCACTGAAGATACAGACGCAATACGGATATATCGTGAACGGGCCAGGCTCGATAATCTCAAAAAGCGTGTAGCTCAGGTGTCCCTCGGGCGTCAGGCCGGCAAGATACACGTAGCGGATTCTCTCGTTCAGGAGGGCGTCAAGGAGCAGGCGAGTACTGTACCACGAGAGCCCGGAGTCCGCAAACAACAGGCACTTCTGCGAGAGGTCGGGCGGGACGTTCTTGTCGCTCAGGCCTTTTATCGTGACGTTGCCCTGCGCGTCCGCGTAGAAGAAGCGTTCCGCCTGCGGGTGTGTGGGCGCATCCGCGCGGGCAGGTGCGGGTGGGAGGCTGACTGCGAGAGCCTTCACCTGGCCGAGGTGGTAGGTCTCGAGGGCCGAAGTCATGTTTTTATCAAGCATGTGCTGGACGACTCCGCGCTCGCCGGCCTCAAGCCGGGAAAAGTGCGTGAGGGATACTGCGTACCCCCCGGCGAGAAGCAGTGCGCCGAAGCTCACCAGCACAAGGCCAATCAGAATTGAAAACCTGGTAATTCTCATTCTTCACGAATCCTCTCTCGAAGATGTATTTTAACCACGGAGACACAGAGAACACAGAGAAAAAAGTGTAAACAATGGAGATAAGGGGATAACCAGAGATATGGAGATTGAAAGCAATAATATTTTTCTCTTTCTTGTCTCC
>DAOVDS010000421.1 GCA_030669415.1 bacterium | reverse complement strand
CAGGCGGGCAACGGTCAAAGGAGAAGGGCTTATAAAGACGATTGGACTTGACCAATTCCGACATTTCACTATAATGTGTTGTATTCAGCGCTATTGCGGAGCAGGTAGCCCCAATAACTTTCAATAGCGGTTTTAAGTTCCTCACAGGGCAATGAGCACTATGGATTACAACGGATTTAGACATAAACTCGAAGATTTCCTTGCGGACAAGCTTGAAGAGCGCGAGGCAATTTTACTGCGCGAGCATCTCAACACGTGCCGTGCCTGCACCATGATTCTTGAGGATGTACAGGCAACCTTCGTCCCGCCGGACAGACTCGACCATGAAACAGCGCTGGAAGGCGAGGTTTCCATCGAGGGCTACCGCATCGTAGAAAGACTCGGTAAGGGCGGGATGGGTGCGGTATATCGCGCGGTGCAGCTTTCCCTTGAGCGAGATGTGGCACTGAAGGTGCTTTCGAAGGAACTGGCAAAGAACGAGACTCTTATTCAGCGATTTGAGCGGGAAGCTCAGGCAGCGGCAAGGCTCAGCCATCCCAACCTGATAGGCGTGTACGACTTCGGCAAGGCGGGCGAGACGTACTATATATCAATGGAGGTTATAGACGGCAAGACGGTTTACCAGCTTATCAGGGAAAGAGGCCGGCTGGAGGCGCGCCGCTGTCTTGAGATAGCGCTGAGGGTGGCTGAGGCGCTGGATTACGCCAGCGCGTCGGCGGGTATTATCCACCGGGATATCAAACCTGAAAATATAATGATAGACAGCATAGGTGAAGTGAAGATAGCAGACATGGGGCTGGCAAAGGAGGTCGGTGGGGGCAAGGAGCCTGGCGGCGGGATCACCATGGTTGGCGAAAGGTTAGGAACACCCTTCTATATGTCTCCTGAGCAAATCAGGGAAACCAAGAGCGTGGACCACAGGGCCGACATATATTCCTTGGGAGCGACCCTGTTTCACATGCTCACGGGCCGCAGGCCGTTCGCCGGTAAGACTGTGGTGGAGACCATGAAGCTGGTGCTTGAGAATAAAGCAGAATTCGCAGATAAGGAAAGAGAGTATGTACCGGCCGCAGTTCGCAGGCTGGTTCTGGAAATGATGGAGAAAAACGTCAAACACAGAATCCAGAAATGGAAACAGGTTACAAGAAAGATTGACGGGCTGCTCGCAACAGGTCTTCGCGGACCTATAAAGAAGCACCGATAACCTTCTTTACACGCGGGCAGCGAGTGAGTCAGGCAAATGAGTCGAGAAAACGCGCACACTTATGGAAATTCCGAGAAGGTTCACCCGTGGGTGGGAAGAAGAATTGGGAAGCTCACATTTGTGAAAGAAATCGGACGTGGTGCTTGTGCAACTGTACTTCTGGCTCGCCATGACCCACAGGGAAGAGAGGTTGCAGTTAAAGTCCTTTCCGATGAATTCTCGGGCAGCGAACAGCAGGTCCAGTTGTTTGTTGAAGAAGCTCGAAAGACTATTAAGCTAAAACATCCCAACATACTGAGGATTTTTAGCCTTGCAGTTTTTGAGAACAGGTATTTCATGGTAATGGAGTACATATCCCGGGGGACTCTCCAAGATTTGCTTGAGAGCAAAGGAAGGCTTCCACTTGGTGAGGCAGTCCGAATAATATGCCAGGCGGCCCAAGGTCTGGCGTTTGCGGAAACTAAGGGATTTGTACATAGAGACATAAAACCGGCCAATCTGCTGATTGCGACTGATGGGACGATAAAGATTTCCGACATGGGTATTGCCGGCCTGAGGGGCGAGCAAGCCGAAGATGAGGATGTCATCTACGGCTCACCGCACTACATGGCTCCCGAACAGGCAATGGGCAGAGTTGCTTCGAACCAGAGCGACATCTACTCTCTCGGCGCGACTTTCTACCAGATTCTCACTGGAAGAACTCCGTTCAAGGATACAGGCAAACGCAGCCTGATTCTAAAACACCTGCATGAAAAACCCATACCTGTGAACCGTCTTGTTCCCACGCTACCCAAGCGGGCGGCTGAAGTTGTGGGGTTCATGATGGCCAAGAAGCCTGAATATCGTTACCAGACCTTCGCCCAGGTGCTCGCTGAATTGAAATCTCTCGAGAAGGTGAAAACTTTGGACAGACTCAAGCTTTCTCGCCGACAGCGCAAGGAGCTTTAACTCATGCTTTGTCCTACCTGCAACAGCGCGATTTCTGAAGACAGCATGCTCTGTCTGAGGTGTGGCGCTCTGCAGGAAGCCATCCATAATCAGGTGATTCACGGTTTCGTACAAGAGTTGATGGAGGAAGGAAGGACAGCATACGAGGACAACCAACACGAAGAAGCCATTGCCACGTTCAAGAAGATACTTGAAATACAGCCAGAACATGCTGAAGCTGCCAAGAGTTTATCCCTAATTGAGGA
>DAOVDS010000279.1 GCA_030669415.1 bacterium | reverse complement strand
TGGAGTCCGGGTCGGTAATAAAGTGCGGAGAGAGGTAGCCGCGGTCGAACTGCATCCCCTCGGTCCACTTCAGCTCCGTCTCGAGGCTCTTGCCCTCATCGACCGTTATCACGCCATCCTTGCCGACTCTCCCCATCGCGTCGGCAAGCAGCTTGCCAATGGCAGCATCATTGTTTGAGGCAACTGTTGCTACCTGGTTAATCTCCTTCTTCCCCTCGACAGGTATGCTCACCTTCTCGAGTGCGCCCACCACCGCGTCAACCGCCTTCTTGACACCGCGGCTCAGGCTCATCGGGTCGCGCCCGGCCGTAACGTTCTTGAGCCCTTCGACGTATATCGCCTCCGCAAGTATCGTTGCCGTGGTCGTGCCGTCGCCGGCAACGTCCGAGGTCTTGGACGCAACCTCCTTCACCAACTGCGCGCCAAGGTTCTCGTACTTGTCCTCGAGGCTTATCTCCTTGGCCACAGTCACGCCATCCTTGGTGACTGTCGGGCCGCCCCAGCTCTTGTCAAGCACCGCGTTCCGCCCTTTCGGGCCAAGCGTCACCTTGACCGCACGGGCCAGCTTCTGCACGCCGGCCTTCAGCTTCTCTCTCGCGTCCTGGTCAAACGCAAGCTGCTTCTTCGCCATTCCACCTTCCTCCTTAAGAACACTGAAGCAAAATCTTTTTCTTACCCATAGTCCCGGCAGACTACATACGCCAAAACTTAAAGAGTAGCAAAACAAGTGCCAATGTGCAAGCACGAAACATGCGTGAACCTTAACCTTTTTTTGCGCAATGTGTTACGCCATTTGGGGGCACCGGTCTCTTCCCGGCGGAACTTGTCATCCTGACAGATTGGCACCCGCTCCAGGCCCGATGGTGTCAAAATGGCATAGCTCAAATCACTCTGCCGCCTTGCCTTTTCGCCGCCCGGATGGTATACTTGCGAAAGCCTTTTGGAGATGAACAACCATGAAGAAACTGCCCCAGGTACTTCTCGTTCTCACAGTGCTTGCCGCCGGCATCATGCACGGACACTACCACTTCTCGCGTGAGAGAGGGCTGACCCCCGGCAAGGTCACCTGCCTCAGCCACGTGAGCAGGGCTCTCAGGAATCTCACAAAATATGCCGGTGAGAAAATCGAACACCCGCAGGCAAAGAAAAAAAATACAATCAGGGGCGGGAAATACACAATAAAACCGGTTACGCCTTCCCACGGTAACTGGGATGTTGTTGAACGGCCCGGTGACGAGAAAGAGGCTCAAATCCCCCGGAAAACGAAGCCCACCTACAACGACAAGCTGGACAGGGCGGACATGCTGATTAACGAAGCGGCAATCTACCTGCGGGTGGCCGGGCTCAACAAGGAACTCGAGAGTGAATACGCAAAAAAGACGCTAAAGGCGACCGGGGAGGCGCTCGACATAATCGAGCCGCTCTTCAAGAAATATCCAGAGAACCAGGAAATCAAGCAGAGGATGCAGTCAATCTACAAGCTCCGCCACGACGCTACGAAACGCGACCACGCGATGTGATGGGCACAGTCTTTCGTCCGCAGGCATTCTACTTACGCGACTTTTTCTTTTTCTTCTCCAGCGGGCCGATGTAGTCGGTGGCAACCACCACATCGTCGAAATACACCTTGTTGACCTTCTTCGAATCGTGCACGTAGAGAAGCAGCCAGAAGCAGTTGATTTTCAGCTTGTCCGTAGTGCGCCAGCGCATGTTCTTGAAGTGCCCGATAAGCTTGCCGTCAATCCAGAAGGCCTGCTCGCCGTCTTTCTTGCCCTTCGAGTTGGCCTTGACCATCATCTCCATGCAGTACCACCTGTCGCGCTTGATGAGGAACTTCTTCTTCGGCCGGAATGCATTGCCCCAGTACTTGTTCATCTTCTTGTCAATTTTCATGTCGGGAAAATAGCTGTAGAAAAACATCTCGCCCGGCGGAGGGTTCTTGCCCCACCTCCTGTCCGGCTCCAGACCCGTAGTGAAAAAGTCATCCCCCTTAGGCTTGAGGCCCGCCTTGCCGAACGCGCTCCACTTGTTGTCAGCCTTGTTTGCCAGCATGTGTACAAAATGCATGTGGTTGCCCTGGTCGAATTCCTTGTCGAACTTGCAATACCAGCGCGCGTGCACCTTGTCGTAGCCCGGCATGAACCACTTGACCAGCTTGCCGCCCGCGCCCTTGCCGACAGCCGCCGTAATCACCACCGCCCGCTTCCCGCTGTGCACGTGCTTCGCCTCGGTGGTGATGGCAATCTTCTTCGGGTCTATCTTGCCATCCCTGTCCCACTTGTCGAAGTTGCCTTTCTCGAAGTCGTCGGACAGTATTGTCTTCTTGCCTGCTCCCTGCGCGTTCAGCGTAAGCACTGAAAGCGCCACCAGGAACACCGCAGTGACCACAAGCTGTAGCAATCTCAGGTTCATACCACACCCTCCACTTTGACAACGCCACAATTACCACAATGAAAGGCGTTTCTGCAACTCTTTCTGTCACGAGAATTCTGAAAAATGGCGAGGAATTACTTGTCCAGCTTGCCACAGTAAGGTAGAGCGCAACTGAAAACGGAGATTCTCATGTGCAAGCGAAAGAAAAAGGGCAGCATTAAGAAGAAACTGCTTATCATTCTGGCTGCAATACTCATGCTCAGCCCGGGCGCCGCTTACGGCTACTTCTGCCTCACAAGTGAGCCTGCTGAAGAAACTGTGGTTCAGGCTAAACAGCCTGACTACAAGGCCGAGCTCGACAAAGTTGACAAGCTTATCTACACAGCCTCGTCCTATATGGCCGGCGAGGTCAATATCGAGCTGCGAAGCCAGTATTCCGACAGAATTCTCGAAACCACCGGCCATGCGCTCGACATCCTCGACCCGCTTTCACAGAAGTACCCCGGGAAACCCGACATCGAGGAGCGCCTCCAGTCAGTCTACGAGCTGCGCCACGCCGCACTCAAAACCGACTCTGCGTACTAAGAAAACCCCTTCCAGGAATGGCAAGCCCCGGGTTTGTCCCGCAGGGACTTCCTCAAGAGTGGCTTCGCCACCCCGGGGAAGTTCAGCCGCGTCGCCTGCGACGCGGATAGATGTTTTTCCCAAAATTCCTGTGCGGAACCGGCCGGTTTGGCCGTCTCATAAACGGCAGGAATGACAATTGCTGTTGATTCCTGCAAACAGGTGTTCTACAATAGAATAAAATCGCAGCAACAGGAGGATCTCTCAGTGAAACTCAAGGTTGTGCTTGAACCCTCAGAAGAGGGAGGCTTTACAGTCTACGTACCGTCATTGCCCGGCTGCATCAGTGAGGGCGATACAGAAGAAGAAGCTTTGAAAAACATCCGCGAAGCTGTCGAGTTGTACCTGGAACCGGTTGAGGATGAACTCGTCAATGACTCGAACGTCAAGGTGATGGAGCTGACGCTTTGACGAAAATGCCCTCTCTGTCTTACATCAAGATTGTGCATGCATTGCAGCGGGATGGCTGGGTTGTTGTCCGTCAGCGGGGCAGTCATATCAGGCTTCAGAAGCACCTTCCCGATGAAACTCTGAAACTGACTGTGCCTGCCCACTCGCCTGTCAAACGCTCCACCCTTTCGCACATACTGAAGCAGGCACGCCTGGACATCAACGGACTCAAAGCACTCCTGTGAGCGGGTCAAAAACATCTTTCCCCTGTTGCTGAGATACTGGCCTTTTGGTAAGATTTGGTGCGAATCTCCCACCCGACTCCGGACTGTACGGTAAAGGAGCAAGTGATGCTGAAAATCTTTCTGTTGGCCAGCATATGTGTTGCGCTGCTGGGCTGTTCTCAGGAAGCCCAGGAAAAGCCAATGACGTGGACGGACGTTGAAACGGGAGAGAAAGAGCCGGTGCCGGCCGAACTCCGCGACAGGCTCAAACAGATTGGACAAGCACAATCAGAGGGACTTGATGGCGCCAAGGTGACTGTCCGCAGCGCTTATGACTACAAGGGATACAGTTATCTCGAACCTGTCGAAATCGCGAAGCTAATCGCAGTTGATGTCGAATTCTCCGGGTACGACGCGGATTTCGACCTGGATGATGTTGACATTATTGATGGCAAAACTGGCGTAAACTACGGCAGCGACCCCCACATGGCACTGCTCACCCCCGAGGGAAAGATCGAGCCTGATGAATCGAAATGGCCGCAAGCTCCGGGGCCTCTCAGGATTCTGCTTATCTACGCCGTGCCGAAAGAATGTAGCTCTGTCCGGCTCGGCTACTGGGGGAAGGATCTGACCTCTAACGCGACTGTACACTCAGAAGGCGGCCCAAGCCTCAAGAAACCCAAAGAGGACGAGAAGGCGGGCAAATAGGCCCCCTTCCTATCCTGCATCGGGCCAGCCTCACGTTAGGCCAACAGCATAGCAGGGCGGCTGCGATACACCGAACACGCCCGCGACAGAACTTCCGCATGAGGTTTGAATTCAGGTAGGGCTACTTGTCCTTTTTTTCTATTGCCACTGATTCCATTGGGGATAATCAAGTTGCCCATGGTTTGATAAAACCTATCTGTATAGCAGCAGTCAACAAGGTCGGCAGCAAGGAAAACCATCGCCACCCAGAGGATATACCCGAGTGGACAATTCCCGCAAGGAATGCGCTCACAGGAACACATGCCCATACTGACATCTTGTAGAATGTATTATCCCACAGAGAGGCTCTTACTATCCATATCAAGAGAAGCACGAGTACAATCCATTGAAGTGCCCAGAGCAAAACGCAAGTGTGCTCAGATAGCGGGCCAAATGCCTTTTTCACATACAGCCGGCCAATGAAAAAAGCACCTAAGGCCACAATTATTGTAATCAGTAGAGTCACGACCGAGTCCTTTTACTACTGATTTGTCCCCAATCTTCGCACCATCTACAGACTTAGAATACCACAATGTGCGGCAGGAAGCAAGGAGGGCCTGCTAAATGCCGTCATGTCTGAATGAAAAAATACACCGAACATGCTTGCGACAGAACTTCCGCATGAGGTTTGAATTCAGGTGAGGTTATTTGTCTTGACTCTTCCGCACATGTATTTTAATATGTTATCTTAGGCAGATAAAGGGAGGCAAGACAGATTTCGTACACGGGAATATTGATATCAGCCTTAATCGGAATTACCCTTAACGGGTTTCTGCTTTGGTGTATGATAAAATGGCTCGACAGAAGGAACGAGAGAAACAAGTTATCCGCTGCGTTGGGGTGGTCTTTAATCACGGCTGGATGGCAACTCTGGCCGGAGCCTTATATCGGGATAGTTGTGGGCGCAGTAGTTCTTCTCATGGTTCTTTTCAGATATTATAAAGTTACATTTCTCAGGTCAATTTTCGTGACCGCAGTACTAATACTCATACAAGCCATGCTGCGATTTCTCATCGTGGAACTTATTTTTTGAGTTTTATTTATCCCTGACTGGCCACTGTTGCAGCAGGAAGCAAGTAATGGATTTCTAAATGCCATCATGCGAAATGTCTAAATGGAAGAATACACCGAACACGCTTGCGACAGAACTTCAGCATGAGGTTTGAGTTCAGGTAGGAATACTTGTCTCGACCTTGGCAGGCTTTGAGAACAAGGTCAAGGTGGAAAACCAATTACGTGGTTTGCTACTGAGGTTGTGCGGAGTGAAAGATAATGTCGTCTTGCTCTCCTTCGTTGGCTCTTGCGGTGAAAGTCTCGCGACTCGCTTCGCACTTATTGTCAACTC
>DAOVDS010000211.1 GCA_030669415.1 bacterium | reverse complement strand
AATATCTCATTGTACTTCTCCTATCACGTCTATACAGTCCTCAACTACCCCGTATATGACCTCACGCTGAAGGTCATACCCAACGGGGCCCCGATGTGGGTTGATGGGATGGATTGGTTGCAGTATTACATCTACCTGCGCAGGCGCGGCATGTGGAAGCTCCCCACAGAAGCCGTTACGCTCTTTCAGATTGGGAAAGTGGGACGAAAAAAGAAGTAGCAAGGGGGAAAACGATGAAACTGTTTGCTGTCACAGCGACGCTTCTGGGCGCGGTTGCGCTGTTGTGTCTCGTCGCCCTGTCCGAGAGTGAACCCGCGGCAAAGCGGAGGGACAAAAAGGTCGAGACTCTCTACGACCGTTTCGAACATCTTTACAGCATCAGCAAATGGCCCGGCAAGGACGGGAAGCTCATAGACGGATACCTGCTTAACAGAAATGAGCTGAAATCGCTTAGGCCTCTCAAGGACTGGAAGTTTGAAGCTACCGAGGAGATACCCATCACGAAACCGACCCCGTGGGCGAAGAAGCCAGACACCATACTTAGCCGCGGCTATGACTTCTTGCCCCCGTCGGCCGGCAATTCCTATGAAGTAGTCCTCTCCATTGTGGTGTGGGTCGCGCAGAAACACTGTGAGACGATGCACTGGCAGGTGGCAGGCCACTTCGCAAGCTATGAAACTGGCTTCCTGCGAAAAGAGCCGTGGAAGACAGACATAGGAGATGTAAACTTCCGCGCCTCCAAGGAGAATATTACTTTCATACGCAACAACATAGTTATCAGCATGACTGCCCATGGTGATGTCCCGGTTGACGTTCGAGAGGTTGCCAAAGAGATAGATACACAACTCAAGGTGACAAAAACGTATGATTCCCTTGATGAGTCCAAGCACAGGCCGAAGATAGTCAGCTTCACAGCCGACAATTACACCTTGAAACCCAAGGACAAGGTAACATACATGCCGCCGGAAGGCACATGGACGCACCTGACCGTTCATGCGGTTGACCCCATGGGCGGCAAGCTCAGATACGAGTTCCTGCCCGAGCCAAACAGACTCGGCGGCGTTGACTGTTTTGAGGGTGAACCAGAGCATTTTGCGGCAGGCACCAGAGAAGGCACGGCCAAAGTCATAGTCCTCGTCGCCAACCAGCGCCTGCTGCTCTCCAAGGCTGAACTGGAAATAGAAATAAAGAAATGAACCATCCTCCTACTGCGAGAGTAGGTCTTCCGAAATTTGCATTAACTCAATGTGGCCACAGAGGTTACACACAACCATCTCCCGTGGCGGGTAATGTAGTCTGCATGTCCCCGGCCAAAGTTGGTGAAAAAACGTGCAATTTGCACGCGTTTCTACTGGTTATGGAGCGCACTACGAGGGCGCGCAGTATGACGCAACTACCTCGCGCGAGTTATAGTTACGGCGCAGCCAGCCCCGGTTTACCCACGCAAATGTGGTATAAAAACCCTGTTAGATTGTTAAAAACTCGACGTAACTCATTGGTACGTAAGGGACTCTTCTTAAAGATGGTTTGCAGATTGAGAGACGGCGCTGAAGCAGAAAAGAACTGCTATAGACTATTGAAGCCCGAGGCCCAATGTAGTATAAATGTTCGCATGCGTGTTTTTCTGCTCGCAATACTGTGTCTGGCGTTTCTTTCCATTTTCTGCTGTGGGTGCAATGTGCTCTACCAGCTTGCGCTTTTCAACCACTGGGTCGGCCATGACGAGGATGATGTAGATGCTCCGCCGTTCATCGGCGCGTGGACGGATGTGGCTCTCATGTCGGATTCGCGGGCCGCTGTATGCGATGCAATCGGCACGAAAATCTACGTCTGCGGCGGGGAGGGCGCGACAGGTGCGCTCGACACGGTGGTGGTTTATGATACGGAGGCTGACACCTGGACGCCGCTCTCGTCCCTGCCTGCGCCGACCAGTGGCCATGTCTGCGTCGCCCTCGACGACAAGGTCTATGTCTTCGGCGACCTGGGAGTTTCTTCAGTATATGACCCGGCGAGCGACCTGTGGACGCCGGTATCAGCACCACAGGCTACCTCCTGCGCAGCCGCCGCTGTCTGCGGCGACAAGATATACTACTTCGGCGGTGCGCTTCCCTCCGGCTATACTTCCTCAACTACACAAATCTATGACCCGCTTCTTGACTCGTGGTCGCTGGGTGCGACTATGCCGGAGTCCCGCGCCGGCGCCTTTTGCCAGGAGGTAGGCGGCAGAGTCTACGTGATTGGCGGCTATCACAACCCGCCGGGCGGACCGATTGACTCCTACACCGACACAGTCTTCGAGTATGACCCCGTGGCGGACTCCTGGGCAGTGCGCACATCATCACTAACTCACCCGAGGGCGTATGGTTGCTGCGCGGTGGTAGGGGAGAAGATAGTCATCATAGGCGGCTTCGACGGGAACTATCCCGGCCTTGAGTATGTCGAGGCTTACAACCCCGCCTCGAACTCGTGCTGGCTGCTGCGCGAGGAGCCATCAGCGCGCAGCTTCGTCTGCGGGGCCGCCGTAGGCACCAGGGTCTATGTTATTGGCGGCAAGATCGGGCCTGCATCCTACACCGCACTTACCCGCGAGTTCATCTCGCCGTAGCGGGGCGCTTCGCGCATGCTCTGGAATCTTCGCTGTCGAAAAACCGCGCCTTGACTTGGCGGTGGGGTTCTGATATTGTGACATAAACTTTCCCGATGGGGTGAGGCAAAATGATAAAGACACAGAACCTGAACAAGAAGTACGGCAGCTTGGAGGCTGTAAAGGGCCTCAACCTCGAAATCCGCGAGGGCACAAGCTTCGGCCTTGTGGGCCCGAACGGCGCGGGGAAGACCACGACCATCCGCATGCTTGCGGGCCTTCTGCCGCCGACCGACGGCACAATTGAGATAAACGAGATTGACCTCACGCGCTCGCCGCGCAGAATCTACCCCAAAATCGGCTACATGCCGGACGAATTCGGGCTTTACAAAGACCTGAAAGTCTGGGAGTACCTCGACTACTTCGGCAGGTGCTACCGCCTCGGCGCCGCCGACAGGAAGAGCCGCACCGATGACTTGCTGCACATGGTGCGACTGAGCCACAAGATGCAGGACTACGTGTCTTCGCTATCGCGCGGGATGCGCCAGCGCCTGCTTGTGGCGAAGACTCTCATCCACGACCCCGACATCCTCCTTCTTGACGAGCCCACAAGCGGCCTGGACCCCCGCTCGCGCATAGAGCTTCTGGAGATTCTCAAGGAGCTTTCCACCACCGGAAGGACCATGGTCGTGGCGTCGAATATCCTCTACGACCTGAGCAGCTTCTGCAACAGTCTCGGCATAATCGACAACGGCGCGCTTGTCGAGAGCGGTACGCTCAGTGAGCTGTCCGAGAAATACAAGAAGGAGCGCAAAGTATACATCCACGTCGTTGACGGCTTGGAGCGCATAGAGGAGATACTCGGCCAGGACAAGAACATCGTCGCCATCTCGATTGAGGGCAAGCACGTCAGGCTGCGCTACGACGGCACTGCGGCCGACCTTGCCGAGCTCAACGCGAAGATCAACGCGGTTGGAATCCGCATAACCGGCGTCTGCGAGGAAAAAGAGACCCTCGAAGACATCTTCCTCAAAATAACCGAGAGAGAATGAGAGGCGCCCAAAATGCTCAAGAGATTCGAAGTTGACAACTTCAAAACACACATAAACACCGTCTTCGAACCTGCGCCAATCAACCTCCTGATTGGCAAGAACAACTCCGGCAAAACGAATCTCTGCAAAGCACTTCAATTTCTTTGTCTCACAGCGGTAAGGGATAATCTTAATGATGCTGTGAATTTGGCCATCGGGGATTTGAGCTCATTGCCAAACACCACACTATACCCAGACAATACCCGTACACGCTTGAAGGCCTATTGTGACATTCCATATGACGGTGGTCAGATTTCATTTACTTACGAGCTAGTTCTGGTTATAGAGCCTACTAAAGCCTATCCGATGCAAAACAACCACACCGTAGAAATAGAGCGTCTTGAAGCAACAAGAACCGGCTCTTCGAGTAGCCTTTTAATCGACAGAAAGGGAACCAGTGTTTCCCTTATGAATGAGAAAGACGAACGTGCTGCCAAGATTACCTCCCCACCGAGCGAAACAGTCCTTCACCGGATATTCAAAACGCCTGAGAACAAGACCGCTTACATCTTTAAAGAATACTTGGGTTTTTGGCAGTTTTACGAACTGGATAATTGGGCACTCAGGTCTGTTAGTACCATGAGCGTGTCACGCATCCTAAACCCTAACGGAGACAATCTCGCGACCGTACTTTTCAATGCAAATAACATGGATAGAGATACGTACAGTAAGATTGAGGCCGACCTCAAGGAAATTGATCCATCAGCACAATTTCTTAACTTCTACCCATTTGAGCAAAAGGTGTATATGTCTATCACCGACAGAGCGGGCAAAAAACTTCCGCTTAACAATCTATCAAACGGTACACTTCGTTTCTTGGCATTGTCGCATATCATACGGACAAATCCCGTTCTTGATAAACCGCAGCAAGGTCTCTCTCCGTTGGTTGTTTTCGAAGAACCTGAGAATGGACTTCATGTGAACTGCTTGTCGTCTCTGCTCGACCTCATAGAACCCGACGGGACAGCTGGACAATTTATCTTTACCACGCACTCACCGTTGTTCATTGACCAATTCGAGGACAATTTGGATGGTTTGTTCCTTGTCACAAGGAGCAACTCTCACAGCCGAATTCGCAGTCTGAATGATGCGAAAGTCAAGACTCTGTTAGAAGACTACAGTTTGAGTTTCTTACATTTCCAAGACAAGCTCGAGCAAATGTGA
Source organism: bacterium (assembly GCA_030669415.1). GTDB lineage: Bacteria > Planctomycetota > SKW154 > SKW154 > DAOVDS01 > DAOVDS01. The sequence continues at coordinate 2,937 of DAOVDS010000211.1, read as the reverse complement.
TATGAGGATCGCGTATATAGCAGAGGATGTCAACCACGACTGTCTCATCAAAGCGCTGTCGAATAAACTCTGCGGTGACCGGGTGGAACTGCTGAGAGGCAGATACGAAGGCAGAGGTAAGCCTGGAATTCTAAGGGCCATAAAAGGCAAAAAAAGGGGAACACATAAGAGGGATAGCGTTCTGAACCTCCTTTTGAACCGTGACGCGGTTACATTTGTGATTGTTCTCGTGGATTCAGACAATGGCTTCCAGGAAACTTACGACCAGTTCAGCAAAGCAGTTCTTCCTCAATTCTTGCACAAAGTCGTGATTTGCGTCGCACGGAGAAATGTGGAGTGCTGGTTTCTGTCGGATCCAAAATGCAACAAATCGCGTTTTGGCATTGACAAGCTGGAAGACCTGAAGAGCGCAAAAAAGATATTCAAGGATGGAATGGGAATAACCGCACGAAATCGAAAAAAGGACGACGTAACTCAATTCATTCTCGAGGCACCGCTAAAAGAATGGTATAAGCACTCACCGTCATTCAAGAAGTCCTATGACAGCATTAGAGCTTTTACTGGAAATGTAAACTGCGAAATACCGGTGGTCTATGAACTCGATTAGCGTCGGAGAATAGTTGTGAAAATTCACGAGTATCAGGCAAAAGAGATTTTCAGAACCTACAGGCTGCCTGTGCCCAAGGGTGGTGTTGCGGGCACGGCACAGGATGCGCGCAGGGTGGCCGAGGAGCTCGGCGCGAGTAAGTTCGCCGTCAAGGCGCAGATTCACGCCGGCGGGCGCGGCAAAGGCACCATGAAGGAAGACCCGTCGGTCCACGGCGTCGTGGTGGTCTCCTCAATCGACGAGGTTGAACAGGCAGCCGACAGAATTCTCGGCAAGACGCTTGTTACGAAACAGACTGGTGAGGCGGGACGCCTTGTGCAGAAGGTCCTTGTCGAAGAGGCGAGCCAGATTGATCGTGAGATCTACCTCGGTATGGCGATTGACCGGGCGAGCGAGTCGCCGGTGGTAATCGCCTCCGCCGAGGGCGGCATGTCGATTGAGGAGCTTGCAAGGGAGAAGCCCGAAGCGATTCTGAAAGTGCCTGTTGACCCGGATACGGGGCTGCGCCCGTTCCAGGCGCGGGCGCTGGCGCTCAAACTCGGGTTCGGCGGCAAGACGATAAACCGGGTGGCCGGAGTCTTCATCGCGCTTGCGAGGCTCTTTCTTGCGACTGATGCCTCGCTTGCGGAGATAAACCCGCTTGTCGTGACCGCCGACGGAGCCCTGCTCGCCCTTGATGCAAAGCTGAACTTCGACGACAACGCGCTCTTCCGGCACAAGGACTACGCAGAGCTTCGCGACCTGGCGGAGGAGGACCCGCTCGAGGCGAAGGCCAAGGAGGTTGGGATAAATTACGTCAGCCTCAACGGCAGCATTGGCTGCATGGTCAACGGCGCAGGCCTGGCGATGGCTACAAACGACATCCTCACGGTCTTTGGCGGGCAGCCTGCCAACTTCCTCGATGTCGGTGGAGGCGCAAGCGCGCAGCAGGTCGAGGAGGCGTTCAAGATAATACTCGGCGACCCGGATGTGAAGGCTATATGGGTCAACATATACGGAGGCATCGCGCGCTGCGACATTATCGCCGAGGGCATAATCACCGCTGCGCAGAAGGTAGGCCTGCCTGTGCCGCTTGTAGTGCGGCTTGAGGGCACAAACGCCCGGCAGGGACGGGACATGCTGGCCCAGAGCGGGCTTGAGCTCACTACCGCGACCACAATGGCTGACGGCGCCCAGAAGGCAATCGAGGCAGCAGGAGGCAACTGAGTTGAGCATCCTCATTGACAAAGACACCGGGGTTATTGTCCAGGGCATTACAGGCTCGCAGGGCCAGTTCCATACGAAGCTCATGCTCGAGTTCGGCACGAAGGTCGCTGGCGGAGTCACGCCCGGCAAGGGGGGGCAGGAGTTCGAAGGCGTGCCTGTGTTCGATTCCGTCGCCGAAGCTGCCGAGAAGACAGGAGCATGGGCCTCGTGCATCCTCGTTCCGCCGGCTTTCGCGGGCGATGCGATGATGGAAGCGGCCGCGGCGGGCGTGAAACTGATTGTCGTGGTGACGGAAGGAATCCCCACGCTTGATGTCATAAAGGCCAAGCGCTTCGCGGCGGGGCACGGTGCTCGTATTGTCGGGCCCAACAGCCCGGGCATAATCACGCCGGACGAGTGCAAGATAGGCATCCTGCCCGCGGCGGCGTTCAGGCGCGGGCCGGTCGGCGTTCTCTCTCGCAGCGGCACCCTCACCTACGAGGCAGCCGCGCAGCTCAACGAGCAGGGGCTCGGGCAGTCCACCGCCTTCGGCCTCGGTGGCGACCCGGTTGTGGGCACCACCTTTGTCGATGGGCTTAAGCTCTTCGCAGACGACCCGGAGACCGAGGCAGTCGTGCTGATAGGCGAAATCGGCGGCTCGGCGGAGGAAGAGGCGGCACAGTTCGTCAAAGAGAGCTTCGACAAGCCGGTCATAGCCTTCATCGCGGGCCGCACCGCCCCCAAGGACAAGCGGATGGGCCACGCGGGCGCGATTATCGCGGGCGGCAAGGGCACTGCTGCGCAAAAGGTCGAGGCTCTTCTTGAGGCAGGCGTGCACGTGGCCGAGAGCCCCGCCGACATAGGCGAGACAGTCAAACAGGCGCTGGGCAAATAAGCCAGGAAACCGACGGAGGAAAAGCAATGAGCGGACCGGGCTCGACCGGCCAGGAAGAGAAGGAGAGAACGCAGGCGTCCGTGAAAGCAATGGCTGCCTTTTACAAGCTGCTGGGCTGGATAACCCTCGGCGTTGGGTTCGGTTTCGCGTTGACGCTCTTTACCTTCGCGGCGAAGTCCACCGTAGACACAGACAAGATAGTCTCCCTCGCCAGCGGGCTTATCTGCCTTATGCTTACAATTCTTATCTT
>DAOVDS010000190.1 GCA_030669415.1 bacterium | reverse complement strand
AGAGGACACAGAGAAGAAAGAAGAGGATAATAAACAGGGAGAAGAAAACAGGCCACAAAGACGCAGAGAAGAACCACAGATTTCACGGATTCAATCAGGCATGAGGCTTGAGACGTGAGGCTTGAGTATTGGCTTTTGGCTACTTGCCTGCTTGGCTGTATTTGTCAGCTACAGGTGGACACAGTCGCGTCATTGCGAGCGGCATCCCCCTCTTGTCATTGCGAGCGACCGAAGGGAGCGCGGCAATCTCATCTGCTTGTCAGTCGCATCAATCTGGCGCTGGATTCTCGTTCTTGGCGTCCACGCAATCACCGACTAAGTCACGGACAAGACCATCCACATCACCGTATGCCGTTAACCTTGTTCAGGCAAGGTTTTCAATTGGCGGATTATAACAGATAAAGTTGGGTGGGGCAAGGAAGGATAACACCTATTAGGTTTCTTGGACCTGCCTTTTTCTTTCCAGATTTCCAGGATTATTCGTTACTTATTGAATATCCCGTGCTATAATACTTTAAATTGGTTCTTTGGATTTTACCGGGATTAAGGATGTAACACATAGGCATTCCCGATGTTATCAGGTACCTGTCTGACCTTTTGACCATATCCGGAAAATCAAGAGATTGGCCTTTTTGTAAAAACAGGCGTTTGAATGTTTCCTTATTTTTATAATTTTGGAGGTATATTTTGACATCCAGTTCCGAATCCAGTTTCAAAGACCTTGCACTTATAGAACCTTTGCTGCAAGCGGTACGCGGCGAAGGTTACGAGTACCCCACCCCCATACAGGAAAAGGCGATACCTCACATACTGGTGGGAAGAGATATTCTCGGTTGCGCGCAAACCGGCACTGGCAAAACCGCGGCTTTCGCGCTTCCCATTTTGCAGCAGCTTTTCAAAAACCGCCGCGGCTCCGCCGCGAGGCCGGTAATCCGGACGCTGGTGCTCAGTCCCACGCGGGAACTCGCGGCACAGATAGGGGAAAGCTTCAGGGTTTACGGCAAGCATACGGGGCTTAAGCGGTGCGTTATTTTCGGCGGAGTAAACCAGCGTCAGCAGGTTGCGGCGTTGAAACAGGGCGTGGACATTGTCATCGCGACCCCGGGCCGGCTGCTTGACCTTATGAGGCAAAGGCTTCTCAGGTTCGATGCTCTTGATATTCTCGTGCTTGACGAGGCAGACCGTATGCTCGATATGGGTTTCATACCCGATGTCAGGCGCATCGTGTCCGCGCTCCCTGCTAACAGGCAGACGCTTTTTTTCTCTGCCACACTCACGCCGGACATTCGGCATCTTGCAGCGGGCATCGTCCGGGAACCGGTTCACGTGGACATCGCGCCTTCCGCCACGCCAGTGGACAATGTCAAACAGTTCGTTTACTACGTGGAGAAAAAGGACAAGCGGGAATTGCTCGTGCACCTTCTTAAAGACCCATCAGTCTCCAGGGCGCTCGTGTTTACCAGGACCAAGCACTTGGCAGACAGGGACACGCTTTATCTCACGCATGCGGGCCTGCGCGTTATGGCCATTCATGGCAATAAGTCCCAGAGCGCGCGGCAGAAGGCGCTTAAGTCTTTCCGCGACGGGAACGTGCGCGTGCTCGTCGCTACCGACATCGCGGCGCGAGGTCTCGATGTTGACGGCATATCACACGTATTCAATCTTGACATACCTGCAGAGCCGGAGGTTTACGTCCATCGCATAGGCAGAACTGCCCGGGCGGGTGCGGAAGGCATTGCACTCTCTTTCTGCGGCTGCGAGGAAAGGTCCATGCTTTCGAACATCCAGAAACTCATCCGCGTGAAGATTCAAGTCGAGAGAGAACATCCCTTCGTTTCATGGGTCCCGGAACCCAAAGCAGAGGAGAACCGCACGAAGGTCCAATCGAGAAGACATGGTCGCCCGTTCAGACGTTCACGACGCAGGCGATATTAACTAACAGCCATCCCTTCTGGGCCGCTCGCACAATACGTATTTAGTTGTGGTACACGCAAGAACAGTTCTCCTTCGAAGAGCAAAGCATTATTATAGTATAGCACAAAGGTTCGGAAGAGGCAAGAAGAAGCAGACTTCGCAGTGTACCGAATATCATTCCGGGCCGCAGGTAGAGCGGCTGAAAGAGTATCCGAAAGAGAGTGTGCAATGTTTGCGTCTGTGGTTGGTGGAGACAGTGCTCTATTGTACGAATTATGTAAAACAGGTTGAAATTCGGGGCTGTTTGTGGTATTAAGGTAATAGGGCGAAGGCGGCGTAGCTCAGTTGGTTAGAGCGGGGGATTCATAAGCCCCAGGTCGTAGGTTCGAGCCCTACCGCCGCTACTGAGTTGCCCAAGACCGGTATTGAAAGGGGCCGCAATGAGAGGAATTAGAGTCTTGATTGCCGTATCTGTTCTGGCGGCAGGCTGCAGCGCCACGGTGGGCCATCAGCTTGCGACTGAAGAGACGAAGATGCACAGGGTGGAGCTTGCGCCCGTGCACACCACGCAGGAGCTGCAAAACGAGATTGACACGCTGACCAGGAGACTTGTCGTACTGAGCGAGACAGTCTACAAGGACGAGCTTGACGGCATGCAGAGCAGCACAGTGAACCGGCTGGTTGAAATCGGGCAGCCGGCGGTTGTCGCGCTCATTGAAGGATACTACGGCGCGCTGGAGCGCCACGACCTGCTCCATTTCAGGTACCTTGTGCTGGGCATATTCCAGCGGATGCAGGAGCCGATCACGCAGGATTTCCTGATACAAGTGCTTCAGCGCGGGGACCGCAAGGAGCGCAGGATGGCGGCTGAGGCGCTTTGGCGGTTCGGTGACACGGCGTGCGTGGGCGTGCTGATAAACGCGCTTGAAGACGACTCGCTTGACGTTGTGAATACTGTCGCGGCTGCGCTGCGTGCAATCACAGGCTTCAATTTCGGTGTCTACCGCAGTGTTTCGGACAATCAGCGTGCGGAATCGATCGCGCGCTGGCGCCAGTGGTGGTCGGTAACGGGAACCACCTTTCCCCGTGGAAGGGCCGACAGATTCTGAGATGGGACCGCAGATGAGGACTTGCAGATGGCTAAGGGGAGCCCCAGAGACGACCTCTCTTTCGGCCAAGTCGCTGTCGAGAAGGGCTTCGTAACCGAAGACCAGATAAGGGAAGCTCTCGAAATCCAGTCCAAGCTGCGGGCCATGGGAGTCCAGCCCAAGCGTCTCGGCGAGATACTGGTCGAGCGCTCATACGTCACAAGAGAGCAGGCCGAGGATGTTCTCGCATATCAGCGCAGCCTGGAGTCAAGGCGCAAGATTCCCGGTTACGAGATAGTGGCCGAGCTGGGCCGGGGCGGCATGGGTACTGTTTACCGTGCGACACAGAAGAGCATGAGCCGCCCGGTTGCGCTGAAGGTGCTCTCGCCGCGTCATGCGCGCAACCGCAAGTTTATTGAGCGCTTCTTCCGCGAGGCGCGTGCCGTAGCCAGCCTCAACCATGAGAACATAATCGCCGGGATTGATGTCGGCGAGGCTGACGGGCTCTACTACTTCGCCATGGAGTATGTCGAGGGCGAGACTGTCAGCAAGATGATAGGGCGAAAAGGCGCCCTGAGCGAGAACAGGGCCATAGACATCGTGCTGCAGATAACCCACGCTCTGGAGCACGCGGACCTCCACAACCTGGTCCACCGCGACGTGAAGCCACAGAACATAATCGTCACCAAGAAGAACGTGGCGAAGCTCTGCGACCTGGGCCTTGCCAAGACGGAAGACTCCGATGCGCACGTCACCAGGACGGGTGTCTCGATGGGCACGCCGCACTACATATCCCCGGAGCAGGCGAAGGGGCTTACCAACGTGGACATACGCTCCGACATCTACTCGCTCGGAGCCACCCTGTATCACATGGTTGTCGGCCAGGTGCCGTTTGTGGGTTCGAGCCCGCTGGTGGTCATGACCAAGCACCTCACCGAGAGTGCGCCTTACCCCTCCGACAAGAACCCGAATGTCTCCGCGGGGCTGTGCGAGGTCATCTGCAAGATGATGGAGAAACGGGTCGAGGACCGTTATCAGACCCCTGCGGAGTTGAGGATGGATCTTGAGCGGGTGGCGGAGGGGCTGCCGCCTGCAGTCGCCGGCAGGAGGCGCGGCTCCGGCCGCGAGGCGCGCGTATCCCGGCGCAGGGGAAGCAGCCGCAGTCTTCCCGTCGCCACAGCAGGGTCTGCGCCGCGCCCGTCGAGGCGGGGCGGCAGGCGGGGCCGCCGACGCCGCTCAGAGGGCTCCGGTTTCTATGGCTCGCCCGGGCGCGCAGTCGTCGCCGGCAGGCCCGCCTCGCTCAAGACGGTTATCCACCACGAGAATGTGATGTTCGGAGTTTTCATGGCGGTGGTGATTATTATGTTTGCATTTGCGTTGCTGATGAGTTATGTTAGCTCCGGCAGGGCAATCATAGAGAGAATAGACTTCAAGAAATACGAGGTTGACAAGGTAGAACACGAAGCGAGCAGGGCCCTGGGCCGCGCGAGGTATTTCGACAAGGCGAATCCTTACGAGGACAAGGAAATAGTCGCTGCGAAGTACCGTGAGGTGGCTGACAGGTATCCAAACACCGCGGTGGCCCAGGAAGCGCTTGAGATGTACAATAAGGTAATGCAAAGAAGGAAGTAGCGAGCAGCAGTTGCCCTGGACGGGTGAAAGGAGTCTGTTATGGCAAGGTATTCGCCCAGAGGTGGTGGCCGGGACCGCGGCGGCCGCGGGAGCCGGTCCGGCGGCAGAGGCGGCAGCAGCCGATACGGCGGCAGAGGCGGCAGCAGCCGGTCCGGCGGCAGGAGCTCACGCGGCGGACGCGGCGGCAGGGATGACGATGACTACTACGACGAGGAACCAGCATATTACGGCAAGGGCGCCAAGCAGGGCACGCACGAGCAGGCGGGAATCCTGATCTTCGGTGGAGCGATTGTTGTCGTAATCATTACCGTCATCTTCCTCGCCGCGGGCGGGGGCAGGGCTACCGTGGAAAAGGCCATGCGTCTGGAGAAGGGCGGCTACTACGAGAAGGATGAAATAGCGCACGGGGCTAGTGAGGCGCTTGGGAGGGCAAGGTACTTCGACCAGGCCAACCCTTACGAGGACAAGGAGATTGTGGCCGCCAAGTACCAGGAAGTGGTCAGCAAGTACCCCGGCACCGCTTCAGCCAGGGAAGCTGCGGAGTACTACGACAAGGTCATGGACCGGCGCAGGTAGAGAATTGGCTGCTCCCGGCTTGCATTCGCGCGTTTTTCGACACAGGCAAGAGAAGTCAGGTGGCACCGAGAGCTCGGGTTGGGCTTTCTGTGTCACCTTTGAGTTAGAGGAATAGCGGTGCTCGACCCGGCAGACATGGAGAAGCTCAAGGCGAAGGTGAACGGCGCGCTCCTCAAGGGCGATGTCACGCTTGCCTCCGGCAAGAAGAGCAGCTTCTACTTCGACTGCCGCATGGTGACTCTCGACCAGGAGGGGGCGCACCTCGCGGCGAAGGCGATGCTGGAGGAAATCCGCAAGCTCAGTGCCAACGCCGTGGGCGGCATGTCGATAGGGGCGGACCCGCTCGTTTCGACTATCGGGAACATCGCGCACGTGGAGGGTCTTCCCCTGAAGCTGTTCTACGTGCGCAAAGAAGCCAAGAAGCACGGCAGGCGCAAGCTGATTGAAGGGCCGGGCCTCGCGGACACGGACAGGGCGGTTATCGTGGAGGATGTCACCACCACGGGCGGCTCGGCGCTCAAGGCGCTGAGCGCGGTGCGCCGCGAGTTCGGCGCTGAGGTACTGGCGGTGGTCACGCTTGTTGACAGGCAGGAAGGCGCCGCGGATTTCCTTGCCGACAGCGGTGTGAAGCTTATCTCGATTTTTGAGGCGCAGGACTTCTGATGCCAACCGAAAACGACGAAATGGCGTGTCTGGTGCTGGAGACCTACGAAGACTTCCCCGCCTCAACAGGGAACTACGGCTTTTCGTGTCTGTCGAACATTCTGCTTGAGCGCGGCGGCAGGAGGCTTCTGCACGAGGTCCTTGTCTCATCGCGCCCGACCCACGAGGGGCTGCTGAAAGTCCTCGGCGTTACGCGCCAGGGCCCCCATCGATACACCTTCCTGCCAGTGAGCGCCAGCGACTACTTCACCGCCGTCAATTCCCGCAACAGGGCCGCGGACCTGCAGATGTTCATGGAGACGGCGGCGTTCGAGATACTCTTCTGTCTCGCCCGGGACGGGAGGCTTCTTGATGTGGGTGCGCGCCGGCAGGCTCTTCTTTTCACGGACGAGGAGATCAACCGGCACGGGGTGCCGGAAGAAGTGTCCCGCGCCGCAAAAACGCGTGTGCGGGAAGACCTGGTGGTGATATGCTTCTCGCACGATATGGAGCATACCTACATCTTCGCCCGCAGCTTTTCCACCGGCGAGATGTGGGAATAAGAGCACTCTTGCAGACTCGGGGGGTAACGCGGTGAGCGAAATTTACGCGGAAATAATCTCAACGGGAAACGAAGTCCTCGGCGGACGCATCACAGATACCAATGCAGCTTACCTGTCTCATCGTCTGATGGAAATAGGGATTACCCCGGCGTACCGGACTACTGTCGGCGATGACAGGGAGCGCTATGCGCAGGTTTTCGAGACTGCGCTTTCCAGGGTGCAGGTTGTAATCACGATTGGCGGCCTGGGGCCGACTGAGGACGACCTGACTCGCGAAGTGTGCGCGAAGGTGCTTGGCAGAAAACTCAAACACAGCCCCGAGGCGGATACCCATATCCGCTCGGTCCTGGAGAAGTACAAAATTCCCTGCGAAGAGACGGAACTGCGCCAGGCGTTTTTCCCTGAAGGCTCTGTCCTCATTCCCAACCAGAGCGGAACCGCGTGCGGGTTCGTGGCCATGCACGAAGACCAACTGGTGGCATCGCTCTCAGGCGTGCCCTCGGAGCTTGAATGGATGATGGAGCTTCATCTGTTCCCGTATCTGAGGGAGACGTTCCCGCACCTTCAGTGGATACCGTCAATGACGGCCATGTTCTTCGGGCTTTCCGAGTCAGCCCTGCAGAGAGCCATCCAGCCGATTCTGAAGAAGTTCCCGGAAGTCACTTGGGGAATGACTGCAAGCCAGATGGTCTTGACCCTGAGCCTTTCCTGCTCGCCGGGAAAGGAGGACCATATCGGCCCGGTGCTGGATGAGATTGCCGGAGCGCTTGGTGATGAGATGTTCGGAATCGGCGAGACGACTCTTGCGGAGGTGGTGGCTGACCAGGTGACGGGTAGTGGCCTGACAATAGCGATTGCCGAGTCGTGCACCGGCGGGCTCCTCTCGCACCTCCTGACGGAAGTGTCCGGCGTCTCCGGCTGCCTGCTTGAATCGGTGGTGACCTATTCCGATGAGTCGAAAATCAAACGGCTCGGCGTGCGCAAGGAAATACTCGCCGAACACGGGGCGGTAAGCAAAGAAGTCGCCGCAGAGATGGCGCAGGGTGTGCGTAAGACAAGTGGCGCGGACATGGGCGTGGGGATTACAGGTATCGCCGGACCAAAAGGCGGAACGGAGGAAAAACCGGTAGGCCTGGTTTACATTTCAATTGCCATAGATGAGAATCCGTTGACCATCAAATATGAGTTCACCGGCAGCCGCAGCGATATCAAGATGCGCGCAGCCAACACCGCGCTGAACATGCTGCGCATCACAACCCGGTCGTAGTAATCAGGCATGAGAGTCAAGCCCCGGATTTTATATCCGGGGAAAATAAATCGAAACCACAGATTTCACAGATTTCACAGATTTATGGTTTAGCCGCGCTGCCTGCAACGCGGATGGTACCACGTCGGGAGACGTGGTGAAAACAATTCCAAAGCCGCGGTCTTCATGGCCGCGGAAAGAACACGCGGTGGCAAACCAAAATGCCCTCGAATTCCCTGCAACGCATCATATCCGGTCAAGCCCCGGATTTCATATCCGGGGAAAATAAATCCGAACCACAGATTGCACAGATTTCACAGATTTGCGGTTTGGCCGCGTTGCCTGCAACGCGGATAGTTCCGGAAGCACCACGCCGGGCAGGCGTGGTGAAAGTCATTGCGAGCGCAGCGAAGCAATCTCACATTTCACCACGCAGACACAGAGAACGCGGAGAAAACAGTAGACAGCAAACAGTAGACAGGAACATTTAGCGGCGCAGCTTGCTGCGCGTTTGGCAACACGAAACGCTAAATTCAACCACAGAGTTCCGTCAGAAACGTCCTTGACGTGCACATAATCCATCATATACTTTGGACGGGCAAGGATTTGTTCAGCCCCTTAATTTATGGGCCGGGGAAAGGAAGTTTGACATGAGGTATCACCGAGAGTATGACCGAAGACGACCAAGTTACTACCCCTCTAAGCGGAAGAGTCATGGCTTGATCATAGGCCTCTTGTTAGTATGCTTAGTTATAGC
>DAOVDS010000394.1 GCA_030669415.1 bacterium | reverse complement strand
AATTATGCAGGTCTTTCTCCTCGTCAAACTCCATTATTGAACCCATCCAGTTTCGCTATCGTTTTTCACTACCTGACGAACTATTGTCCGCTGCCGAGCAACAGCCTTGCCACTGTTATAAGCAGTTCCAGAACCCTATAGTCACAACAACTTCCGTGCAGCAAGATAGCAATGCGCTAAAGATATGTCAAGTCTCCCTTTCTGGAGAATGGTTAGCACTCTCACGTGATGATTCATCGATTGTCCGAGACCATCAGGCCTCTCAGCACCCAGCCGTCCTTCTTCGCCCATTGAGGAATTATTGTGTCAAGCCAGATAAGGAAGCCGCCATCCTTCAAAATCCTTGAGCACAGGTGAACTACCTTCTTCCTGTTGACCTTCTTCTTCACGCCATACTTGAGATGATTGTCACCGTATGGTATGTCCCCAATTACAATATCAACGAGTATTCCTTCGATAGACTCCTATGGATAAAGACCTTCTTCCGCGTCAGCATAGCCGATGCCCCATACTCCGCTGCTTATGAAATCATCGCCAGCGAACCACATCTTGAACTTGGCACTGTCGTGGATGACAACCGGGGCACGGACCTCTCTTCGCGTCCAGCTTGCGTCTATTCGCACGAAGATCGGCAGAGCGTCTTCGGCCCAACCCACGCCATCGCTGGATTGTGCGTGGTGGAGTGTGAACTGCACCCAGTCCGGATTTTCAGAACTAATGATCCTCACAACGTCGTAGAACAGGTGCATGGTCAAGCCAACAACCAGCGCGGACGGTGTAGAATAGCCCTCGTAGTTCTTTTCAGGAGTATAGAGCGTTCCCTGTTCCAACACCTGCGTCGATGCGCCGAACACAAATCCGTCGTCAGAAATAGCCATGCCTATGGTGCGCTTAACAACAGGCCCGGATGCACCCCGCAGCCCGGCTGCCGTGAAGTACAGGTATACCTTGCTATTAAATACCACAGCTCCTGGTTCACCAGTGTGCCAGCCGTTCCAGTCACTCTGATTCAGTGTCGGTGACACGGCCGGATTGGCCGGATCTTTTGTCCAAACAAGGCCGTCAGGCGAGGTGGCATGCCCTATGTAAACGGGATCGTTGAAATCGGTTTGCACGCCCGTGTAGTACATATGATATTCCCCGTTGAAGAATACCACCGAAGGCGTCTCGACTTTCGCATAATCGAAATCGCCAGGATTCGACCCCGTAGCGAGGAGTGGCGTGGTGTCGATACTCCACGCAAGGCCGTCGAGCGAGGTAGCGCGGAACGGCACGACATTTTCCCCTGGTGCCCCGGTGTTGGCGGTCAAATACATGACGTACGTAGCCCCTTCCTTGAGCACACACGGGTCGTTCCACTGCGCGCCGGCAAGCGCGTCCCCCATGGTGATAACAGGGTTTCCTGCGTAGGCAGTCCAGCCGGTCTGAGTGCCGGGATAATCTATCCCGCTACCACCGGAATGGTGCTTATCATCGCATGCAGCCACACAAAGCAGGAAGCAGACAACGGTAGATATTCTGATCTTCAGCGGGATTTCCATACTGTCCTCCTGTATTCGTATTCCCCGAATTTAGCGCCTGAAGGTACTGGGTTACTCTAAGAAACCATCCGGGAATCCCTCTACCTGAGATATCCCAGATGAACTCTCCATATGACCTCCAAACACCTTTCATACCCAATACTACCACAATAATAGACACATTGCAATCCACAATTCGCTCCCTACACGGTGGAAGCGTCAATTACCTTTCTCTTCCGCTTGCGTCTCTGCCATCCGGCGGCAAGGCATTGTGAGAAATCAGGGCTAAGTGTATTGCAATAACTATACTCACCGCATGTCGTCAATCTCAGCGGTTTGTTTCGACCGCTTGCGCAGAAGGATTAGGACAATCAGTGCCACGACGAAGACTCCGACAAGTACAAGACGGATAGTTGTACCTTTAATGATGATGTCAATCCGGGTGTCATACCAGGTGGTTTCGTGAAGCTGTCCCTGCTCGGCAATCTTCTGGCGCAGGACGGCGAGGTTGGCCGCAGAACCGATAATCGTGGGAGAGTTCAGAGGCGGGCCGACATACTGGAAGTTACCGCTCCCCTTATCGCGCAGAAAGAGTATCAGTATGTTGTGCTTTTCCTTCGTGCCGCGGCCGGAGCGGTCGGCATGCTTGAACGAGGAAGAGTCGAATCTGAGTGTCAGACTATCCGCGGAGTGGTTGCCTTTCAACACTTCCTTTACCTGATAGGTAACAACCCATCGGGCCTGGTCACCGGCAGCTTCACCCACAATGTCTGTCAGCCAGGCGGTGGTAATCAGGTCAGCCTTCTTGACGAAGGCCTCGTAGGACTCGGGGCTACCTGCCGGGCTCGCCTGCATCAGAATCAGAAGTATCAGCGCTGCGCAGCTTTTCAAGACGCTCTCTCCTGCGGTCGTACTTGTAATCCACCTTTGAGACAAGAATGGCGGCTATCAGCGCCACAATTGCTGCGGCCGCACCCACTATCCACCATGTCCAGCCAGACCCGGTTTCCTGCGCCGGAGGTGAGACATTGGTGAGGCTGGTCTTGATCTTCCTGGTCTTCGTGCTGCTTCCGCCGGGCCCGGTTACGGTCAGGCTCACAGTGTAGGTGCGAGGGGCATCAGGGCTATAGGCGCGGATGGGATTCTGCTCTGTTGAATCAACAATCCCGTCGTTCTCGAAGTCCCATTGCCAGGCTGTAACCATGCCGGTTGACTTGTCGTGGAACTGCAATGTCCAGGGCGGCAGATTGCCTAAGTGTACCGCATCGAAGTCGGCGACGGGAGGCGGCTGCTCTTTTTGCTCAAGCAGGCGGCGGGCCTCGGCGATGTTCTCGGGAGTGGCCGGGAACCGGGCGGAAGTGAACTCCGGGCCGGCGTAGTAGAGTTTTTCACCTTCT
>DAOVDS010000100.1 GCA_030669415.1 bacterium | reverse complement strand
TGTTATCAGCCTGGGAGTGAGAAGCGCTCTTGTGGGCAAGTTCGCACCGTACCTTGTGAATTTCGTGCCTGAAGTCGCAAGAGGCAGGAAAATCAAGAAGTTAGCCCCGCTGGGTGCGCGGGAAGAGAAGACGCGCCTGTTGGACAATCTGGCCCAGTTTGTCATGGCAGCGTCAAGTGGGAAACGCTTTGTCGTCCTCGTCGAAGACATCGATACAGCGGATAGTCTGTCCCGGGAGTTTCTTGAGTATCTTGCGCGCGCTGTGTCCCTGTTCCGGGAGGGAGAAGAACCAGCCAATCTGATGATTTGTGTCACCAGCGCTTACGAGAACGAGTTGCTATCACGGGTGCTGAAGGAGGAGTATTCGCAGCGGATTGAGATTAAAGATTTAACTGAGGCTGACGTTGAGGCACTGATAAGCTCAATGATTCCACTTGGCAAAGAAGCAAAGCCCTTTGCCAGTAAAGTTTTTTCAGTAACTGGCGGAAAGCCTCTTTTTGTTGAGGAAGTACTGAAGAATCTCGTAGAGGAAGGCTTAATCGTGCACAAGGAGGGCGAATGGCTCGTTGACGCGGAAGAAGTCGTTTTGCCCAAGACACTCTCATCTGTTGTCTCAAGACGACTTTCGCGCCTGTCAAAGCAGGCACTTTCGGTTCTGCGGACAATCGCCGCGTTCAACAGGAAAGCTCCGACCCGTATGCTCGCCGAGGCTATGGATAGTGCTGACATATCGGCAGCACTTGTCAGCTTACGTGAGAGCCAGTTGATTGTACGCAGGCGGGGTGGATATGAGCTGAGCCAACCTTACCTCGGTCAAATGGCAGTTTCCAGGATGCGTCCAAAGCCGTTGAAAACACTGCATGACAAAATAGGTGCCCTACTTGAGAATGAGTATAAGGGCGGGGATAAGGAGCAGATTGAGGGAATAGCATATCACTATCTTCGCGGTTCCGACAAGAGGAAGGCCTATGAGTTTGGCATGCGAGCGGCGCAGAAGTATGGCAAATCGTATGCAAATGAAGCCGCGATAGATTGCTACAGAAGAGTGCTGTTGTTTCTTGACAAGACGGAAATAAAGAAAAGACTGGGAGTTTCAAGGAAGCTCGGAGAGATGCTCGAGCTGGTTGGCCGGTACGAGGAAGCAAAAAAGATTTATGTGCCCTTGCTGCGGTTGAAGGGCCTGACCTTTCTACAGAAAGCGGAGTTGCAGAAGAAGATAGGAGACGTCCACTATCAGAGGGGGAAACACAAACAAGCCTTTGTCGCTTGCACCAGGGCACTGAAGCTACTGGCAAAGGTGGAGAAACCTACCAAGACGCTTGCTACAGCCCACAATCTTATGGGTACAATCAAGCAAAGGCAGTCAGACTCGGGATCCGCCGAAGCACATTACTTGCGGAGCAAGGAGATTAGAGAAGCTATAGGCGACACAACTGGAGTGGGTGATTCGTTGAACAACCTCGGCCTCCTCTACACACTTACTGACAATCGAGCCGGGGCAGCAGAGTGTTATGAGGAATCCTTGCGTTTATACAAAAGTATCGGCGACGAGGGAAGGATTGGTACATCTCATCTAAACCTGGGGATACTTATGGAACGAGAAGGCCGTTTCACCCAGGCGGCCAAACACTTTTCAAAAAGCCTGGCGATTCAGGCAAGAATAGGAGATAAGTGGCGCGCGATAATTTCAAGGATGAATTTGGCATGCGTCCTGATCCCGAAAGGGGAATATGGATTAGCCCTATACTGCCTTGAAGTAAGTCTGAAATTCTCCAAGGAAATCGGCAGCATACTGGGCGTTACGCACTGTGTTGCCAACATCGGGCGTGCGTACATCGGGATTGGGGACCATGACAAGGCAGTCACTTATCTAAGGGAAACACTGGAATACCCTGGAGAGGACTTTCCTGCCTCTGTAGATATACAGGCAAATCTTGACCTCGGGACTGTTTTTCTGCAGTCCGGTGAAATAGAGAAAGCGGAGAAGCACTTACTGATTGCCCGTGAGAAATCAGAGAAGGCCGATGACAAGCGGCTCCATGTAGAAACGGCGCTTGTGCTTGCTAAAATGCACCTTGAGTTAGGGTTCCGCCAAAGATGTCGAAAGCTGTGTGAAGAGGCACTCAGCAAAGCTTCAGGGATTGGTGCACAAGACCTTCAGGCGCGAGCGTATCTGGCCTTAGGCAGATGTGAAGCCAATGAATTACAATGGCAACAGGCCAGAACTCTTATCGAGTGCTCCTTGAAGATGGCCAGGAGATTAAGACTACCCGAACTCGTCCAAAATGCCTCGTATGAGCTGGCCAGGGTGAATCAGAAACTGGGCAACGCAAACAAAGCGCATGAGTTTCATACGTTGGCGAACAAGACCGTACAGGGAGTTGTCGATAAGCTGGACGAGCAACTCAAGGCTGTCTACCTGTCGAATCCAATTCGGCGAGCGATATTGGAAACTGCTGCAACACCGGGTGCTGTAGAAGACGAGGATATTGTCGTCAAGAAAGAGATACTTGCAGAAGCTGGAATAGGCCCGGGCCTGCTGACTCGCGATGGTATAGCGCTCCTGGGCATGGTGAGCCGCATAATGAGCGCAGGCTTGGACCTTGGGAAAATGCTTGACCTGGCCTTGGGGATGTTCCTGGGCGTCACACAGGCCGAACGCGGATTCATAATACTTATTGATGAGCAAGGCCGTTTAAGCCATCGTGCTGTGCGCAACATGGGAGATAAGGAAATCAACTCACCCGACTTCAGCCGCAACATAGTTCAGCAGGTGCTCAAGTCGGGGCGTTCACGACTTATTGAAGACGCTGTTGGTGAAAGCCAGTTACGGAGGTTTCAGAGTGTCGTGGATTTGAAATTGCGCTCCGTTCTGTGCGTACCAGTCAAAGAAGGAGATAATGTACTTGGGGCCGTGTACCTTGATAACACCTCGCTGGCGAAAGTGTTTGTCGAAGAGGACAGAACACTGATGGAGGCCTTTGCCCAGAAGATAGCCATCCCATTCAAAATGTCTCTGGAGCATGAGACGCAGGCGCACAAAGTCGAGCAGTTGCAGGGCGAACTACAAACCAGATACCAGTATGAGAACATAGTTGGCAAGAGCAAGGCCATGCAGGAGGTCTTCAAGGTTCTGGATAGAATCATACCGACAGACCTCAATGTTTACGTATGTGGCGAAACAGGTACCGGCAAGGAACTTGTCGCCAAGGCAATTCACTACAACGGTCCCAGAAGAGAGAAGCCATTTGTCTCCGTGAACTGCGCGGCGATACCGGAGTCCTTGATGGAGAGTGAACTGTTCGGCTACGTCAAGGGTGCCTTCACCGGGGCAGACAGGGATAAAAAGGGTCTCTTTGAAATTGCCAGCGCAGGGACACTCTTCCTGGATGAGATTGGTAATATGTCGGAAGCGATGCAGAAGAAGTTGCTTCGTGTCTTGCAGGAAAAGGTGATCAGGCCCATTGGGAGCGAGGAAGAGATAGAGATAGATGTGCGCATTGTGGCAGCTACAAATCGCGACCTGAGGGAACTGGTGGAGAATGGTGAGTTTCGGGAAGACCTCTACTATCGCCTGAAGGTTGTCGAGATAGCGCTGCCGCCTCTGTGCGAGCGCCGTGAAGACATCCCTCTGCTGGTAGAGCGTTTCCTGGAACAGGCGGCCGAGAAAGGCAAGGCGAAGAAAAAGATTGAACCTGCTGCACTGGAACTGCTTCTCGGCTGTGATTGGCCAGGAAACGTCCGTGAACTGGAAAATATCATGCGGAATCTCGTCTTGGTGAGTAGCCGGAGAATCAAAGCAAATCAGGTTGAGACGATTCTCGGAAAGAAGATAATACCAGCAGCCTTATCGGCCGGGCAGCCTGAAGAGGGCTTTCCTCTCCTGAGTGAAATGGAACGACGGCACATTCTTAAAGCACTTGACGCAGCTCACGGCAACAAATCCGAGGCGGCAAGACTTCTGGGAATTGGCCGCGAGACGCTTCGAAGAAAATTGAAAGACCTCCAGAAAGACGACTGATTGCCCCGGAATGGGACAACTGCCCCAAATTGGGGCGATATTTCCGGCAATGTAAAGAAAATGTAACCCTCCGGCTTGTCATAACCCTCAGCCACATCGTGGGTTAGGCGAAATCGACCGCCCCTCATGTGTTTGGCCCCGTTTTTGCTTTAAGACTGCTTGCTGAAGGTGGGGACTGTCCCACATCTGCTCAAAGATTTCATCATGAGGATGGGTACTCGATGTTGGCGATAGAAAGAGAACGTTTGGTATTTTCTTTGCGGGAGGAGGATGCATGAAGAAGGTGGTGTTGATATCACTGGTTTGTATGGCAGTAGCGGCATTTGTCTACGTGGCATTTACCGCGCAAGCCACCGGACAGTGACGGCCACGACCTGTGCCTCGGGCGAGGCCCAAACCGAAACCGCAACCTCAGCCCCCGAAAAGGAATCCCCTGCCTCCAGCACCAGAAAAGACGGATTGGGAAAAGACTACGGGCCTCGACCCCTCCAAAGAAAAACTCAAGAAGACGAATGTGTTGGATGATTTCGCCGACATGGCGGACCTCAAGGGCACCAAGCCGATTATGCTCTACTTCTACCTGCCGGAAGAAGACGCCGACGTGGCTGACAAGAACATTGCAAACCAGGTCAGGCGCTGCAAGCTCATGGATAAGCTGCTCGAAGAGGAGATCATACGGCGTGCATCCGTTCTGTTCCACTGCTTCAAGTGCAACATCAACGATGTTAGCGACAAGCTCAAGAAGAAATACAAACTCAAGATTGTGCCGAAAGTGCTCTTCTTCGATGTTCGAGGCAAAAAGGTCTGGCGATTAACGAACACAAAGGCCAAGCCCAAAGGTGTTGCCAAGAAGATGGTTCAGATAGCTGCCGCGTGTAAGAGGCTGCTCAAGAAGATGAAGAAGTAACGCTGGTCAGGGGTAACTCAAGGAGTGCAAGTTGAGGGGTATTATTGAGACGAACAGGACATGGGTTTTTTGGGAAAGGAGCGTGTGTATGAGGTTAGGCAAGTATGTGGCGTGCGCGTGTATTGTCACCGCTCTGGCGGTGGTACTGTTTGTGGGTTGCGGTGTTAACTCCGGTGTTCGGGATGAGAATACGCCAGGATACAGCGGCCCGGGAGCCGGCCTGCCCGGTGGCGCCAACAACCCCGGCTCCAACCCGGGAGACGCATCTGCGGAGGAACAGAAAGTATTCGAGCTGGTCAATGAGGAACGGGAAAAAGCCGGTCTTGGTGCGGTGCAGTGGTGTGATGGCATCGCCGCGTGCGCGAGGGCCCACTCCAATGACATGTGTGACCGTAACTACTTCTCACACACGAACCCGGAGGGCGAAGGGCCGTCCGACCGCGGTCGCGCGGGGCACGCAGGCAGCTACACCTTCGACCCGATTGTTCCCAGCCCGTACCAGTATCTTGCGGAGAATATAGCCATGGGCCAGAGTTCCGCGGAACAAGCTATGCATGACTGGATGAACTCGTCCGGCCACAGGAACAATATCCTGACCGGCAGCCACACGCATGTAGGCATCGGCCGCTGTGAGGGCTGCGGCAGGCACTGGACTCAGATATTCAGCCGCCGCAGTGGCAGTACACCTCCAGGTGGCGGCGGTGGCGGGAAAAGTGGCTGAAGCCTCGACTAAATATTTTCGCAGTTAGCGAAATTGTTGAAAACGCACAGGCTGAAGAAAAGGGAGTTGAGAAGAAAGCAGGAAATTTACGATGCACCGGGGTCTCTTCGATCTCATACGCAGTCCCCACTGAAGTATGCTCGGGAGACCCCTGTTCTTATAACTCAAATCCCTCTGGTGTACGCAATCAGGTACACAGGGCAAGAGTGAATCAGGCGTGGAGACAGTGATATGTTAATACTGAAATCGCGGCTTATGCCCCAAACCGTTGCTCCATGCTGCATAGTTCTGCTCGTGTCCGTGTTGGTGTTCGCAGGCTGCGGGAGCAAGAACAGCAGTGGTAGCGACCTGCCGCCGGTATTGGACTCATTACAAATACTTCTGGCCGTCCCGCCGGAAGGCATGGAAAGCGCGTACTATTCCCACGTATTCACGGCTGCCTGTGGCATACCACCGTATGCATGGAGCTTATCAGGTGGAACACTGCCACCCGGGACAGGCCTGAACAGCGTTACGGGAGAGGTATCCGGCACACCCGCAACCGCGGGAACCTACTTCTTTACCATTACGGTAACGGACACTGATACGCCTGCGCAGACAGATACCGCTGATTTCTGCATGACAATCAACCCGCCCGGCGGGGCTTTAGAGATAACAACCCTTTCGCTTCCTGACGGCGCCAAAGACTTGAGCTACACCACTTATGTCACTGCTACTGGCGGAACTACGCTCTATACCTGGTCCGTTGAAGCAGGGCAATTACCTCACGGTCTGTCTCTCGACAGCTCGACAGGCGAAATAAGCGGTACACCGGATACGGAAGGCGCTTATACATTCACGGCCGGTGTCACCGATGCGGCGGCTGACTATGACAGCAAAGAGTTTTTAATCCAGATTGATCTCAACGCGCAGGGCGAGGTTGAGTGCTACCCCCGGGTAACCCAATACTGGACCGGCTACGTCACCTCGTCGGAGAAATACGATGGCGAGATTATTGTCAAGAACAATCAAAAGGTTGGGTATATAAAGTTCGATATCTCTTCGATTCCCGCTGATGCGGAGATTCTCAGCGTTACCATGCGTTTCTACGTTTCCGATGTCAACAAGAGCTTCCAGAGTTGCAGATTCAGGACAATTGATGTTGACCCCGAAGTCGCCGGCGGTTACGACATATATCACTCAGGTGGTACGGTAATCACGAACCGGCAGATAAACAGTACCGGCTGGAATGGATTTACTTTCAGCAGCGCTAACATATCAGAATTCAGCAATTTCTTGTCCAGTGGGTACTTCCCATTGATATTCTACGGGTGATGAGCGGCGCCACTCGGTGATATCGCCGTGTGCGATTACACAAAACAGAACAAGCCCTACCTCACCGTGGAATACGCAGATTAGCTAAAGCGGAAAGGAAGGCGGAGCAGGATGAGAATAATGCGTAAAGCCTCTTGACCGGGATTCTGAGCGTAATGAGATTGCGCGGCAGGAAGCAAGAGGCCTGACTTTACGGGAGGATGTACTTATGAGAACCTTCACAATTGTATCAGCAGCAATCGGTTTGCTTCTGGCAGTGTGCGCTATCTGCCAGGGCGACATTATCTATCTGAACACGGGCGGGAAGGTTGAGGGCAAGATACTCAGCAGGGACCTCGATGATGACAGCGTAAGAATAAGAACGATAAACGGGACCGTAGAAATTGCAACAGATGAGATTGAACGAATAGAGAAATGCGAATCCGTCTTCGACATCTATGAACGAAAACTGAAAGAAACACCTAAAACCAATGCGAAATCTCAATATAGACTTGCATTGTGGTGTAAGAAAAAGGGACTCAAGGCAGAAGCCAAAAGGCATTTCAAGAAAGTGATAGCGCTCTCGCCGGACCACGAAAAAGCCCGGGCTGAGCTTGGCTATGTGAAAACGGACAAAGGTTGGGAAATCCCACCCAAGCAGAAGAAGACTGCAAAGTCAGCGCTGAAAAAGCAGGCAAAGCACGCGAAGCAGGACAGGAAGAAAGACACCAAGAAGAAGAAGAAATCGAAAAAGAAAAAGACCTCGAAACCGGCAAACCCCATCGTAAAGACAATTAGAGCGAGCTGTAACGTATATGTTCTATGGTGTTCTAAGACAAGGGAAGCTGCTCTGATTGACGCCGGCGGTGGCAGCGCAAATGAAGTGTTCCACTACCTCGAGCAGAACAAGCTCAAGCTCACGAAAATCATTGTCACTCACAACCACGGCGACCATATTGGAGATGTCGGCGCCATAGCGAGCAAAGCGAAGGTTGATGTGCTGGCGCATGAAAAGGCACCAAGATTCAGGGGCCTGACCAAGACGGTAAAAGAGGGTGACACCATAAAGGTGGGGACATTGACACTGAAGGTTATTTATACTCCCGGGCATTCCCCAGGGAGCATGTGCCTGTATCTGGAAAGCGGCAAGATGCTATTCGCCGGCGATACGCTTTTCAAAGACGCAATCGGCCGCACAAGAGACAGGAGAGCACTCATACAGGTAATAAAACAGAAACTGATGGGCCTGGGAAATGACGTGATTGTATATCCCGGCCATGGCGCAAGAACTACGATAGGCGCAGAAAAGAAGAATTTTGGCGGGGGCAGGTGACAGATGCGAGTTTTATCAGTTGCGCTGGTAGTATTCAGTCTGGTCCTGGTAATGTACACCATCTGCCAGGGTGACATTGTCTATCTCAACACCGGCGGCGTGGTAAAGGGCAAGATACTCGAACGAGACATGGACAAGCTCGTGGTGCGTACTCCTTACGGTCTGACCACCATCCCTGTTGACGACATAGACTACATTGAAGAAGGCGGCTCGTTTAAGCAGATGTACGAGGAACGTCTCAAGCAAATCAAAGATGACGATGTTCAGGCCCATTACAATCTCGGGGTCTGGCTGCGAAATGTCGGCATGTGTGAAGAGGCAAAAAGCGAGTTTGAGAAGGTAATAAAGCTCGACCCTGACCACGAGGAGGCACGATACGAACTCGGTTATACAAAGCATGAAGGTAAATGGCTCACCGAAGAGGAATACATGCAGGCCCTGGGCTACGTCGAATATAAAGCCAGATGGGTCACAAAAGAGGATTTGGAAAGATACAAAGCCGGTTATGTGAGATACAAGAACGAATGGGTAAAAGAAGAGGATTTGCCGAAGCTCAAGAAAGGTCTGCGCAAACACCAGGACAAGTGGGTGAGCGAAGAGCAGTACTACAAGTTGAAAGGATACGAGAAGTACAAGGGAAGATGGTTGCCGAAAAAAAAGGCCCAACAAGAGCGGGAGAAAGACAGGAAGAAGGCAACTGAACGCAAGAAGCGCGGAAGAAGAACTGCTGATGGCCGGATAGTTGCCTTGAAGTTCAAGGTCGTGGTGCAGCCGGATGCTGATGATGAGTTCCTGAGTGCCTTCGGAAAGAAAATCCAGGCTGCATCAGCCAGGCTCTGGACGCTGACTCAGGGGCAAATGTATGTCAGCGAAGCTACTATCGAGGATAGATGGCAGACCGGCAATATGAAGCTCTCTTTCGCGCAGATAAGGCCTTACGATGTTGTGGTGCAGAATCTCGACAAGAACGGGATTATTAAGCCGGACGGGAGAAAGGTCTATGCCTCGGCCTCCGGTGTAGGCTACTCAGGAATCACGGTTATTGTGGGCGGTAGGGTTGACCCCTACACTTTCTGTCACGAACTCTGCCACGCCAAGCTCGGTCTCAAAGACGAATATGAGAAGAAGGGCCAGTGCATCATGGCGGGCGCGGGAGGCGCATGGAAGTTCTGCCCGGAGTGCCTCGAAAAGATAAAGAGGAAGTTTGCGAAGTGGAAATTCCCCAACAAGGGCTTCAGGCCCCAACCGCCTCAGACAAAGATACTTGTTACCAACAATTAAGCAACGGCGTTCCGTTTCCTTGACAGAGAGCTCCTGGAGAGTAGAATGAACACTGTTTCCTGTTATGAGTGAAGATTGGGTTCCAATTATGTCCGTTCTTGCTTGGGCAGGTACTACAAGCAAGATGAACAAGGGGACAGAGGTTATTTCGACTGTTTTGAAGGGCAGGTTGAGCAATGCGTGAAACAAGAGGAATTTTGGCTGTTGTGTGGTTGCTGACTCTGGCAACAGGCTGCGCGACGCAGGGACAAGCAGTCTCCAGCGACCCGGTGCGGCCTGCGGTTGAGAAAGCCATGAGCCGCGTCTATCCGGCTCTTGTCCGGATTCACGTGGTAACGGCGAACTATACGAGAGGACGGGAGCAGAAGTGGGAATCCGCCGGCAGCGGGACCATAATCTCGCCTGACGGCTACATTGTCACAAATCACCATGTAGTCGGCAAGGCAAAATGGATTCGCTGCACCCTCGCTAACAAGGAACAGGCTGAGGCGACACTTGTCGGAACCGATGCAATGGCCGATGTTGCGGTCATCAAACTCAAGCCGGAGACCATGACTCACCAGGTAGAAGCGTTCCCTTACGCCAAGTGGGGCGATTCCTCCAGGTTGCGCGTCGGTGACAGGGTGTTTGCAATGGGCAGTCCCATGACGCTGTCTCAGTCAGTGACATCTGGAATAGTAAGCAACGTGGAAATGGTTATGCCCCGACTCTTGCGAGAAAGCAAGCTCACTCTGGATGGCGAGAACGTGGGTTCCATTGTGCGCTGGATTGCCCACGATGCGGCTATCTACGGGGGTAACAGCGGCGGCCCGCTCGTCAACCTTGAAGGCGAGATTGTCGGGGTCAACGAGATTGGCATTGGCCTTGGCGGCGCAATCCCGAGCAATCTTGCCCGCGTCATCGCAGACGCGCTGATTTTGGAAAATGAGGTCAGGCGAAGCTGGATTGGCCTGGCAGTTCAGCCGCTGCTGCGTTCCTCTGGAATGAAGAAAGGTGTACTGGTTGGCGGCGTTGTGGAAGATTCACCCGCTGACAAGGCGGGTCTGAAGCCCGGCGATATAATAACGAGCTATGACGGTCATGCCGTCACTGTCCGTTACCCGGAAGAGATGCCCCAGCTTAACCGCATGGTACTGGAAACACCGGTAGGTAAAAGCGTGAGTGTCGAGTTCCACAGGAATAAGAAACATCACACAGTTACGCTGAAACCTGTCGCCCGCGGCAGGGCACAGGCAAAGGACAGGGAAATCCGCGCATGGGGGATGAACGCGCGGGACATCACGCCGCTTACTGCCATTAAGCTGAAACGCAAAAATACCGATGGCGTACTCGTGAGCTCAATCAGGCCGGGAGGCCCTTGTGGTCAGGCCAAGCCAAAACTCAGAGCGAATGATGTAATTGTCAAAATCGGAGGTAAGGGCGTTAAAAACCTGGCGGAACTTGAAAAGATAAGTGCCGGCATCACGCACGGCAGTGATGAGCCTGTCCCCACTATTGTGGCGTTCGAGCGCAAGGCCCAGCACTTCCTGACTGTCGTGAAGATAGGCCCGAGTGAAAAGGAAAACGTAGTCCCCGAGGTACGCAAGGCATGGTTCCCCGCCGCGGTGCAGGTCTTCACCCGGCCGCTGGCGAAAGCAATGGGCCTTGAAGGCACGAAGGGAATCCGAATAACACAGCTCTATCCCGCGCTCCAGCGGGAGAAACTGTTCAAGGTGGGAGACATTATTACGCACATGGACAGCATATCCATAGAAGCGTCCGAGCCGGAACATGCGGATGTTTTTCCCGCGATGGTTCGGCAGTTCAAAGCAGGCACGGAAGTAACTGTAACGGTTCTCAGAAATGGGAAAGAGATAGAGATTGCGTACAAGCTGACTCAGGAACCGAAGCCCGCACAAGAGTTGAAGAAGTATCGTGATGAGAATTTTGAGTTCAGCGCAAGAGAGATGGGTAAGCTGGACCGAACCGAGAAGCAGCTCCCTGAAGAGCATCGCGGCATATTGGTTTCGGGTGTGGATTCAGGCGGCTGGGCATCTATTGGGCGCCTGGCGGTGGGTGATATCCTCCTGTCTGTCAATGGTGTTGAAACTCCAGGCATTTCTGTCCTGGAGAATGTCATGAAGGACCTTGAGGACAAGAAACCGGAAGAAATCGTCTTTTTCGTGAAGCGCGGCATACACACGTTGTTCCTCGAACT
This sequence comes from bacterium, assembly GCA_030669415.1. Lineage (GTDB taxonomy): Bacteria > Planctomycetota > SKW154 > SKW154 > DAOVDS01 > DAOVDS01. The sequence goes on along the minus strand of DAOVDS010000100.1, from coordinate 1,532 downwards.
TCGGCCCGATTGGAGCCGAACCGAGAGGTAGCCCGGGGAAAGTGCCACCACTGGTAAACTGGAGTAAAGGAGGATACGTGAGATGAAGAAGCTGTTTGCGTATTGCTGTATCGCGGCTGTGGTTGTTTTGGGAACCGCATACCTGCTGGCCGGGCCCGAGACGGAGGGCGATGACGCTGAGAAGGAGCATCACCACTCGGGCTCCGGCGAGAGGCGCAAGACTGCGAGAAATGTGCTCAAGAAGCACAAGGATGCAATCGTGTCGGTTCGGCTTGTCGTGAAAATCAAGACTTTCGTCGGAGGGCGGCCGGGAGGAGAATCCGAGCGGAAAGTGCAGACAAACGGAGTTACCGTGCTTCCATCAGGACTGACAATCATCTCGAACTCCGCCACCGACCCGACATCGGCCTGGCCTTCGCCCATGGGCGGGAGCAGCAAAGTCAAGAGGGAAGTAACAATTACCGACGCCAAGATAGTGCTCAACGACGGAAAGGAACTTGCTGCCAGTGTTGTTTTGCGCGACAAGGATATTGGCATTGCCTTTGTGAGGCCCGATAAGACTGACCTTCAGCTTCCTTCGCTGAAGTTGGTTAAAGCTGAGAAACCGAAGGTTCTCGACCCCGTAATTCTTATCTCACGGCTGGATGACCGAACAGGGCGCGAGCCTTTTATCGTACAGACTGCCATTTCGGCGGTCGTGAGAAAGCCGCGCCTGCGCTTCAGAACCATGGGCATGCTCGACCCGGGTCTGCCAGTGTTCGATGCCGAGGGCCACTGCATAGGTATTTCATTGATTTCCGCCACAGGCAGCACGGCCTTGCAGTCACTCATGTTTGGTTCGCCTCTGGAAGGCATGATGGGCACTGTGCTGCCAGTCAACGACGTTATCGAAGTGATGAAGCAGGTGCCGGCGCCGAAGAAATGAATCTGACTGAGTCTTGCTCGCAGGTCAACGAATTCCTAAAAACACTGATGAACTACGACTGGCCCGGCAACGTCAGAGAGCTTGAGAACGAGATATATCGCCTTGCCCTGATAGGCCGGGGTACGGTCAAGACCAGGTATTTGTCGGAACACATCCTAACAGGATTCTCACCGGGAGGAGTTACAGCAGACATTAGAAGCCGTTCCCTGAAAGATGTAGAAAAGCATCTGATTGAGGCTGTGTTGAAAGAGACGAAGGGAAACAAGGCCAAAGCTGCGAGGATATTGGAAATCCCAAGAAGCACACTCGGTGACAAAATAGAGAGATGTCGTTTTCTTTTTCTATGCATTCTTCAGGGGTAAGAGGTCTTTTGAGAGACCATTTCTCTTCAGTAAAGAACCCCATGCTCCCGCACGGGGCATTACGGAGTGTAAGAAAAGGGGATAAGGAGATAACGCAGATATGAGGATAAGAAATAGAATACAGGATACAGAAAACAGGAAACAAAACTTTTTGATAGCTATCTCCCTATCTCTTCAATCTCCATATCTCCCTTTTTTACACAAAGAAAAAGGAAACCCTTTCCTCCCCGTGCTCCCGCACGGGG
>DAOVDS010000255.1 GCA_030669415.1 bacterium | reverse complement strand
TGACTTCGTAGTCTCCAATTTCTCTGTCTTCTTGCGCTGCCGTGAGTATTCTCGCAAATTCTTTTCCTATCTTTTCAGTCTTGACAAGATGAAGTCCGAACATCCTTCTTACTCCATCGTGCGTACCCGGCTCAACATCAGTTAGGAGCAAAGATGCTTTTGCTGCATGAAGGACGGCATAATATGCTCTTGACACACAATCTTCAAACAGACCTTTCTCTAATAGCGTCTTTGCCGCCAGAAGTGCCTTCTTGGCGCGGGCTAACTCTTTAATGCTACGTTCAGGCGTGTCTTTGCTCATATTGTAATTCCCTCCCGGATAACGTTTCTTATGAATGGAGTTCCCATTTTGCGGAGATGATCGTAGTTTTCTTTGTTGATGACTTTCGGAGATATGCAAACTTCATCCTCAAGAAGTATATCAGTGGCTACGCCGTAAACCAGGTCGCTCATGTGCCAGTCACCAGTCGCAGTTATTACGAGCACGTCTATGTCAGAATCCTTCCGTGCATCTCCACGAGCCCTGGAGCCAAACAGCTTTACTTCCACAAGATTTCCGGCCATTGCCTTTTCGACAGCCGCTTTGAATTTCTTCAGGGCTGACTTCTCCTTTTCATTCAATTCCGGAACCATAAATGCTCCTTTCCCCTTGTTTCTGCACAATTATAACACGCCGGGCGGGATTTTCAACCGTTGAGATGCCATGATATCAGGAAGTGAAATTATGGGCGCAGTTGCGGAATAATCCGCGCCGCAGGCGGCGCGGCTAAACATATCCGCCGATGAACGGCGGGGGGTTATTTTTCCGCGGGTATAAAACCCGCGGCTTGACACCTGCCGTGTCTTGAGGCGTGGTAGTTGCGGGATTTGTTTTTTCAATGCGGAAATCGTGAAACCGCCTGCTGTGATTTTCGTTATTGATGATGGAAGAAGTTGTCCCCGGACACACGCCGGGCGACAATACAATACAGGGACAGTGTACGAACCTGGAGGTTGTAATGAAGAGACTGATAATGATACTTGTCGGCGTCGCTTTTTTCCTGGCGCTTGGCGCTCTCGGGGCTGCAATCTTCGCACAGGAGACCGAGCCTGAACCCGCCAGGGAGAAGTACGCAGACTGGGACGAGCAGCTTTGCGAGCTGGGCTACCGGCTGTTCGCCAACTCCTCGATAAACGTCATCTACGGCGTCAATCTCACCAAGGAGCAGGCGCAGAAGCTGCGTAAGCTTGCAAAGGAGGTCGAGGCCAAGGGCATCAAGAAGCCCGAAACCAGCGGCGACTTCGCGCCGGAAGTCAACAAGGTCCGCAAGACTTTCATGGAAATTCAGGAAACGCTCTTCGAGAAGAAGGAAGTTACCAAGGAGCTCGAGGCCAAGCTGGTCGAGGCCCGCAAGCTGGAGTCCGATATCCTCAGGAGAGGCCTTACCGCTCCTGTCTGGGGCCAGAAGTACGGCTCCTGCCGCCGCTGCCATGCGGAACCCAGAATCACCGACGGTAAGATAACGTATGACACGACCGCCAAGAAGTGGAAAGCAATGGGCAGAAAGGTCAACTCTCCCGCGGTCAAGAAGGAGATGGGCGTAGCCCACCTCGGCGCGGTTCTCAGGGACATGAAGGGCTTTCGCTTCATGGGCGAAATGGGCGAGAAGGTCGCCAAGATACTCACCGACAACCATAAAGAGGTCGTAGGCAAGTTCTCCTGCTGCCTGATACCGCCTAAGAGTCTGAGCGACCCTGTCCGCGTTGGGCAGGCGGACCTCGCCGAGTGGCAGGTCGAAATGCTCGAAAAGGCGCGCAAGTGCCCCGACGGCTGGTGGCCCGCAGCCAAGAAGCGCACACTCGACGCACTCCAGAAAGGCGCCCTGATTGCCGACCCGGGCATGACCGAGAAGAAGATGAAGGAAGAGCGCAAGCGCGTCGGCGACATACTGGAGAAGGCCCGCTCGCTCTCCGATGTGGATTTCGAGATGGAAAAAGAAAACCTCGCGGCGCAGATAAAAGTCGCCATGCCGGAGACGCCCGAGCACCTCAGAAACTTCAACAGCGCGTTCTTCCTGCTTATGCCGGGTGCCGTAAAAGTCTACGACAAGCTCATCGAGCACCTCGACAAGCAGAAGTCACTCGATGAAGGGGATGAGAAAGAAGAGAAATAGCACTTAACCCGTAACAGCCAGCAACAGCCGCGGGTCAGCTTCCCGCGGCTTTCTTCGTTCCCGGCCTGCCGGGCCTGGAATGCCCTCGTGGCACAGGTGTGTTTGCGCCTGCCGCCTCGGCATGGTATAATGTATTGCGGACGATGGTGGAGGTGCACAGATGCGAGCCCGGTCCCGGATTGCCGCATTCGCAGTGCTGCTAACTCTCGCTGTCTCAGTGTGGGTCGGCCGCGCATACTGTCAGGACGCGGGAACAAAGAAACCCGAACCCCAGCCATGGAAGCGATACAGGAAACTTCACGCACTCGAAGGGCATACGGACGGTGTAGGCTCGGTCGCATTCAGCCCCGACGGCAAATTACTCGCCTCCGCGAGTTGGGATAAATCCATCCGGATATGGGACACGCGGACGGGCAGATGTCTGCACACTTTGCAGGTGGACCCGAAGAAGCTGGCTTCAGTCAAGGCACCCGGCAAGCTCCCGGGGCATATAGGCGGAGTGCAGGCAGTCACATTCAGCCCCGACGGCAAGCTGCTGGCATCCGGCGGCAGGGATAACAGGGTCTGCCTGTGGAATCCGCAAACTGGCAAGTGCCTGCGCACGCTCAAGGGCCATACCGATATAGTCAGTTCGGTAGCGTTCAGCCCTGATGGCAAGCTGCTGGCAACTACCGGTGGTTACACGATTCGCATATGGAATCCCACGTCAGGTGAGTGCACGAAAACTTTTGAAGAGCACGAGTGTTATGTTGGCTCACTTGCTTTCAGTCCCGACGGGAAACTGCTGGCATCGACGAGCGGCGGCAAGGTCAGGATACGAGACACTCAGACAGGGAAGAGCCTGCAAGTTCTGAAAGCACCCGGCGAATTCTCCATACACTCGGCCATGTTCAGCCCCGACGGTCAGTTGCTGGTGACCATGCTGAGCGGTCTCAGGGCTTGCCTCTGGGACCTGAAGACAGGCAAGGCCATATACGACAAGTCGCGCGGGTATTGGGTCAACTCGGTCAAGTTCAGCCCGGACGGTAGAGTTCTCGCATCCGTCGGCTCCGGTGGCATGGTTGAAATCTGGGACAGGCGCACGGGGAAGCGGCTCAACAATCTTCAGGGGCACACATACCAGGTCTGGTCGGTCGCATTCAGTCGAGATGGCAGGATGCTGGCCTCGGGAGGTGCTGATAACAAGGTTTTTATCTGGGGCGTTCCGGGAGATGATTCAGGCGCGCGGGAGGGAGAAGACCCGAAAAGCGCAGAAGACCTGAAGCGGGCTGTGGCGGCCCTGGCGGCTGCTAACACGGAACTGACCGAGGAGAGTTGTCTGCTTCTCCTGGATGCGTTCGCGTCGAAGACGACCGGGCTGCAGGATGCTGTTAGGAAGGTGCTCTCCCGGCTCCTAAGCGAAGCAGAACTCAAGAAAGTGGAGGAAGTGGTTTCCGTGCCCGCTCCCCGTGAACTCATAAAAAACGGCGACTTCGCCAGAGGACTCGACCACTGGAAAAAATACTCCGGCATGAAAAAGGGCAGGGTGAAGACACATGCCCTGAAGGGTGACAAGGAAAAGTTTGTCCACTGGGAAAGGGTTGATGCGCACGGCTACGGGGGTGAAGTCGGATTCTCGCAGGAGCTCGACGCGGATGTGAGCGGCTGCGAGTCTCTTGTCCTCAGCGTTAGGGTTAAGGTGATAAGTCACTCGTTGCGCAACTCGGGCCATTGGTCAACCAGCCACGGCGGGACAGGCGAGTACCCGGTCGAGGTGCGGTTTACCTACTCTGACAAGAACAAAGAGAAGCAACTGAGGTGGGCGCATGGTTTTCTCCTGCTGAAGAACACCGAGCCGTTTGAGAACTACAGCGCTGTCGAAAAGGGAAAGTGGTTCAATTTCGACATTGACCTCTGCTCGGAAGAAGCGCGGCTCAAGCCGAACCGCAACAAGCGAGGCGACAACCCGCTGCTGCCGAAGATGACGGTCATCAGGGATGTGTTCATCTGCGGGCACGGGTGGGACTACTCCGGCCAGTTGTCCTGCGTCAGTCTCAAAGCGGTTTCTGAGAATCCCGCCGCTTTCTGGTTCGTGCTGCAGTTGGTGACTTGTGAGGATGAGAACAAGGCAAAGCTCTACTCTGCTATCCTGAAGAGAACTGACAAGAGTATTGATGTGGCGAGATGCAGGAAGGCGCTGGCGCTTCTGCCCGAGCTTGATGCTAACGACTGGCGGCGGCGTGAGAAGGCTTCAAAAGAGATTCTGAAACTGGGGCCGGGAATACGGGATTTCCTGGAGGCTCTGATGCGCTGCAGGCGTGACGAGTTGAGCACCGAAGCGCGAATCAGAATACACATAATACTCAAGAAACTGACCAGCGGCAGATGAGCACCTGCTGCGCCGTTTGCTTAATTGCTGGACTAAACGCGCGCAATTCCCTACAATTCCACCTGAATCTTGTGTGCGCCGCAGCGCTGTTGTACTGCGGCGGCACGTCCCGTGACGTGAGAGGAATCGGTGAGACGCTGCATCCTCACAACTGTGGTATTCGTCCTCGTGCTCCTGCCTGTCAGCATTGCGCTGGCGCAGGAAGAGGAACAGCAGTTCGAGGAGGACTTCCCGACCAACGTATGGCCCTTTGTGCGTGTCGACCGTGAGCGTGACAGGTACAGGGTCGGGATACTTCTGGGCAGCGTGTTCGAGTACGAGGTCAGGCCCTGCGGCTACAAGTACGTTGCAGTGAGGCCCTTCTACACCCGCACCAGAGACCCGAAGAAAGAGCTTGCATCGTTTAGCATACTCTGGCCCCTCTTTACGGCCACCAGGCAGGCCGGCGACACGCGCGCAACGCTCTTCCCACTGCTGTGGCTCGCAGACAGCAAGGAAAGGTCGCACACTGTGGCTTTTCCCCTGTTCTGGCGCTACAGGTGGGAGGATAACACCCGGACAGTCATATTTCCGCTCTACTGGCGCTGGCGGTGGGGCGATGAGACGACAACAGTCGTGCTCCCGTTCTTCTGGGCCGACAGGTGGGGCGAGAACTCGACGACCGTCGTATTCCCCTTCTACTGGCGCTATCGCAGTGAGGAGAGCTCGAAGACAGTCCTGTTCCCTTTCTACTGGCACAGGAGGACGAAGAAAGGCGTCTCGACGACCCTGTTTCCATTCTACCGCGATGTGCGCAGCGAGGGCTACCACTCCTTCGACCTCTGGCCTTTCTACGGGTACACAGTCCAGGCCGGGCACTACCGTCCCTGGAGGCGGGTTCTGTTCCCTCTCTTTGTCTGGGGCGGCGAGAAGCCGGGGGATTTCCAGTTCAGTTTCCTGTGGCCGCTGACGCGCCTGCATGTGAACAGGCGCGAGGGATTGTTTTCCCTGCGCGTGTTCCCGCTGCTCTACCACAGGCACGGCGGCGGGCAGGAGCCGCTTACTGTCCTCTTCCCCCTGTACTGGAGCCTGCCCTACGGCCCGCCCGGCTCGCGCATCAATATCCTTTTTCCCTTCTACTTCAGGACAAGCTACCCCGACTCCAGCGACGGCGACCTGCTTGTCTTCCCGTTCTACTGGCACGCAAGAGATGGGGAAGAGTCCAGGACATTCATCTTCCCCAACTACTACCGCCGCGTCGCCGGCGACGTCCGCGAGACAGTTGTGTTCCCCTTCTACTGGGGCTTCAGGGATGGCCGGCAGTCCAGCGTTTTCATCTTTCCCAGCTACTTCCACCGCAGCGCCGGCGAGAAAAAGACCACGTTTATTCTGCCTGTCTACTATTCATTCAGGGATGGCGAAGACTCAACGAGCATGCTTTTCCCGCTCTACTACCGCCGGGCCGCCGGTAGCAGGACGGCGTCGGTCATATTTCCTTTCTACTGGAATTTCAGGGATGGCCAGGACTACACAAGACTGCTCTTCCCACTCTACTACCGCCGGGTTGCCGCAGAGAGCAAGGCGACGGTCCTTTTCCCCCTCTACTGGGATTTCCAGAAAGGCGAAGACTACACGAGACTCCTGTTCCCCCTGTTCCTGAGCCACTCCTCAGGCAAGAAGAAGGCCGAGGTCTTCTTCCCCGAGCTGGAGAAGCCGATGATGGTTCTGAAGGACACGCGGCATGTGCAAGTCTGTGGGATGACCTTCAAGTGCTCGCGGGACGCCGCCATCC
>DAOVDS010000403.1 GCA_030669415.1 bacterium | reverse complement strand
CTAAAAGTAGCGGCGATTTTGCCACTTTTTTCACTCCCCGCGGGCTTCAGCCCGCTCGTTGCGGGATTCGGGTTTCGAGTTTCGGGTTAAGTGAACCCGCAGCCCGTAACTCGCAACTCGAAACTGCGATGCAAAGTTGTTGACTCCGTTGCCTGCAGCGATAGAATAGGCGAAATAATCTCGTAGTTCCTGTCTTGGGAAAGTTATTGCAGGTGCGGAATTGTCAGCTACATAGGGAAGCGCAACGCGGTTGATGTTATCCTCGACGGGCTCAAGCGGCTCGAGTACCGAGGGTACGACTCTGTCGGCGTCGCCACCTTCGACAAGGATAAGACCTACTGGTGGAAAGACCCCGGCAACTTCGACACCGTAGAGTCTACCATCCGCAAGAAAGTCAAGAGCGGAAAAAGCGGCACCCGCGGCATCGGACACACTCGCTGGGCTACCCACGGAAAACCCAGCCACCACAACGCGCATCCCCACTTCGGCTGCACCGAGCGCTTCGCGGTTGTCCACAACGGAATAATCGAAAACCACCGCGAGCTGCACCGGAAGCTCACCGCCGCGGGCCACAAGTTCCAGTCTGAGACCGACACGGAGGTTATCGCGCACCTCGTGGAAGAACACTTCAACGGCAGTCTCCTCGACGCGGTGAAGGCCGCCCTCGCCCAGCTTGAGGGCAGCTATGCAATCGCCGTCTGCTGTCAGGACTCCGACGAGATAGTCGCCGCGCGCTACATGTCGCCGCTTGTGATTGGCGTCGGCGAAGACGGATTCTACGCCGCCTCCGACGTGCCCGCAATACTGCCCTACACCAAAAGGGTGATTTACCTTGACGACGGCGAAGTGGCACTGCTGAGGCGCGACGGCATCACAATCTACGGCGCGGACGGTGACGAAATCCAGCCTGAAATCTCCACCGTCGAGTGGGAGCAGGAGCACGTTGAAAAGGCCGGCTACCCCCACTACATGCTCAAGGAAATCTACGAACAGCCCGCCGCCCTGAAAAGCACCATCGAGAGCCTCGTCGAGGCCAGACACCTCGAAGTCCGCCTCCCCCACCTCGACCTGCCGCCCGAATTCCTGCGAGGCGCAAGCCAGGTAATCTTCATCGCCTGCGGCACAGCTTACCATGCCGGCCTTGTCGGCAAGTACGCGCTCTCCACCCTCACGCAGATGCCCGTCTCCTGTGAGGTCGCAAGCGAGTTCCGATATACTCCCCCTTATATCGATGATAAAACACTGATAGTGGCGATTTCCCAGTCAGGCGAGACTGCCGACACGCTTGCCGCCGTCGCAGAGGCCAAGCGCCGCGGTGCCCGCGCAATCACCATCTGCAACTGTACCGGCTCCTCCATCGTGCGAAACACCGACGGCGTGCTCTACACGCGCGCCGGGCCTGAAATCGGCGTCGCATCCACCAAGGCATACACCACCCAGCTCGCGGTCGTGAGCATCCTCGCCACTCACCTGGCGGAGCTTCGCGGCTCCATCGACTCCGTCAGGCGTGAGGAGATTCTCTCCGAGCTGCTCAAAATCCCCGAGCTCGCTCAGAAAACGCTTGAAGATGATTCCACAATCCTGGAGTGCTCCGAGCACTTCATGAATACGACCACCTTCCTCTACATCGGCCGGCGCTTCAACTACCCTACCGCATTCGAAGGCGCGCTCAAGCTCAAGGAAATCTCATACATCCACGCCGAAGGCTACGGCGCAGGCGAGATGAAGCACGGCCCCATAGCACTCGTGCAGGAGGACTACCCGACAGTCGCAATCGCCACCGCGGGCGAGGTGCATGAGAAGATGGTCTCCAACATCCAGGAAATCAAGGCGCGCGGCGGGCCCGTCATCGCCCTGACCAACCCCGGAGATGACGAGACTCGCGAGCTTGTGGACTACGTGATTGAAGTGCCACAGGTACCGGAGATGCTGAGCCCCATTCTCAACGTGATGCCGCTGCAGCTCCTGGCCTACCACATCGCCGTCAAGAAAGGCCTCAACGTGGACCAGCCCCGCAACCTCGCCAAAAGCGTGACGGTCGAATAATTGTTCTTTACGACGGAGGACACGAATAATTGGTTAGCCGCGCTGCCCGTAGCGCGGTGTGCATGCGCGCTACCTCGACCTGGCTTTTTCGAGTTCGGTTTTCAGCGCCTTTACCGCTTTTTCGCACATGTCTGAAGCGCTCGCTTCCGAGTATTCGTCCGTGACAACAACCGAGGCCAGGACAATACCTGTCTTCGCATCCACTATTGCAACTGTCAGAACGGTCGGTCTGGCATCGATGCTGTCAGGCCCGGGCTGGGCAACCTGCTTCGCGTAGGATTCAAGCGATACCGTGGCGTCAACTGCCGGGACACTCTTCTCGCCCGGCGGCGTTGACTCGTTCCCGGCGCCGGCACCTTCTACAAAAGTCACTGCCTGGTCCGCGAACACGCGTGCGAACTGTTCCTTGAACGCCTTTTCCATCTCCCCCTTGGGCCAGTTGGCCACTTCACCGCTCACGACTATTGTCAGCCTCTTGCACTGCCCAAGCTCGGGTTCGGCGAAAACCGTGTCAACATTGCAGTACGCCTTGGGTGGCTTCTGGACGGCAGGTCTGCCCAATGGGCTCGTCCCGGCAACAGGCAATCCTCGCGCGGGAACTCTATCCCGTGCATCAGGCACCTGCCCCGACGGAGGCTGCTCGTCCGTACACCCGCACGCGAACAAAACCGCCAGGCATATCTGTAACTATACTCT
>DAOVDS010000344.1 GCA_030669415.1 bacterium | reverse complement strand
GTCAAGCGGTTCGAGTCCTATGGGTGGCACGTGCAGTCGGTTGACGGGCACGACCGGGCGGCGATTGAGAAGGCGCTTGCGGCTGCGGTGGCGCAGACTGAGCGCCCGTCGATTATCATGGGCCGCACACACATTGCGTTCGGCAGCCCGAACAAGCAGGACAGTGCCTCCTCGCACGGCGCGCCGCTCGGCGAGGACGAGGTCAGGGCCACGAAGGAGAACCTGGGCTGGCCTTCTGCGCCGGCGTTCCTTGTGCCCGAAGATGTCAGGGAGCTGTTTGCGGGCCGGGCCGAGGAGCTTGGCGCGCTGCACGGGGAGTGGGCCGGCGGATTCGCCCAGTTTGCCCGGGAGGACCCGCAGGCTTATCAGCTCTGGAACGCGATGTGGCAGAAATCGCTGCCGGAGGACCTCGAGAGCCAGCTTCTCGACGCTGTGCCGGAGGGGGATGTGGCCACGCGCAAGGCGTCGGGGAAAATACTGCAGAAGGCGGCAGAGCTTGTGCCGGGGCTAATGGGCGGCTCGGCCGACCTGACACCTTCGAACAACACGTTTTTGAGCGACTACCCGGTCTTTCAGAAAGGCACCCCCGGGGGCAGGAACTTCCATTTCGGCGTGCGCGAGCACGCTATGGGCGCGATAATGAACGGCATGGCCCATTTCGGTGGAGTAGTCCCTTACGGCGGGACGTTCCTGGTGTTCTCCGACTACATGCGGCCTGCAATCCGCATGGCGGCGCTGAGCGGCATCCAGGCGATATACGTTTTCACGCATGACTCGGTATTTCTCGGCGAGGATGGTCCGACCCACCAGCCGGTGGAGCACGTGGCGAGCCTGCGGGCAATGCCGAACCTGACCGTAATCCGGCCTGCGGACGGGCCGGAGACTGCCTGCGCCTGGGCGCATGCGCTGCGGCGCAGTGATGGGCCGACGGCGCTCATACTCACGCGGCAGAAGCTTCCCGTCATAGACCGCTCCAAATACGGTTCCGCCGAAGGGCTGCTCAAGGGCGCCTACGTGCTTGCCGACTGCGAGGGCGAGCCGGGCACGGTGCTTGTGGCGAGCGGCTCGGAGGTCTCCCTTGCAGTTGCGGTGAAGGCGAAACTCGACGAGAAAGGCGAGAAGGTGCGCGTGGTGAGCATGCCGTCGTGGGAACTTTTCGAGCAGCAGGATAAGGAGTACCGCAACTCGGTCATCCCGCCGGGGTGCCCGGAGCGCGTGGCGATAGAAGCGGGCGTGGGCCAGGGCTGGGAGCGCTACGTAGGGCAGGGCGGGCTTGTTGTGAGCATTGAGCGGTTCGGCATTTCAGCACCTTACAAGGTGATTGCAGAAGAGCTCGGCTTTACGCCGGATGCGGTGGTCGAGCGAATTCTCTCGCAGAGGACGTAATCACTTAGGCACCCTGGAGCCGTGAACCAGGAAGGACTTCAGGCCCGGCTGGTCGGTGCCGTCCGAGTTGAGTTGCGCCCTGACGTGAATGTATCTGTGCCCGTCGTAGGTGCCTTTTGCGGCGTTGGCGTTGCCCTGCTCAATTATCTGCCACTTCTTGTCAATCCAGGCTGCATCGGCGTGTTTGCCTGTGTCGCTTGCGCCGAGCTTGAATTTTACCGAGGATGTGCCTGGCTCGGACTTCTCGCAGTCGGCGTCCCTGAGCTTCCAGACTTTGCCTTTACCCGCGTCGAACGCATAGTTGACGCTGCTGTTGTTCACGACAAGGATTTCCGGCGAGTCATTCCAGAACCGTTGGGCGGGAATGTCAGTAGTCACCTGGTAGTAGCGGTCCGCTTCCGGTTTCCAGTTTTCAGAGTTGGTGCCACGGCCGGCAAAGACCCTGGGTTTCAGGGAGTGAGATGTGTCGAAGTGGCCCGGGTGATTTACTATTCCGCTCCATGTGAGAACCCAGCCGGCACCTATATCGTAGTAGACCCAGAAATGGTTGTCGCTCTTGCGCCGCCTGATTCGGAACTTAATCGATGTCTGCGGCCCCACGCCTGGAGTCCAGTCAAGAAGCGTGTGTTTCCCATCTATCATCTTGAGTGTATCGAAGTTGCATTTCGGGGTTCCTATCTTGCGGGCGAAATATAGGATTCGCACATAGTTTTTAGAATCTCTACCGAGACAAATCCCGGCACAACCCCCGTAAGGCTTGGTTGCGGGGTCTGGATACGTGTTGCTCCAATGCACCACGACATCCGCATCGTCATAGGCGGTTTGACGCTCGAGGTGGTCGTTCCCGCCCATTCCGCTCAGGGCGACGACGATTCCGCCCGATTCGGCGTAGTGCCCCACAGCTTTGCGCCAGTTCCTCAAGTCGAGCTGGTTGCCGAACTCGTCGCCGTCGGGGGCGAGTTTGGCAATGCCCTCTTCCACGATGACTTTCTCGTTGTTGTCCACTGTGGCCAAGTGCGTATCGAAGGCGCATGCCCCGTATGTGTTGCCGGGTGTTCCGGTGAAGCTGACGCTGGTAAGGGTTGGTTGCGCTGTGCCGTCGGAGTTGAACCGTGCTTTCAGGAAGACGTAGCGGCGCCCGTCGAGCGCTCCGGCGGCTGTTAGCCTGCCAAGCTCGCGCGCCGACATCCATTTGCCATTGTTAATCCAGATTGTAGAAGCGCGTTCTGGTGAATCGCCGGAAGCGGCCATGAATTCTACCGAAGAGCCTCCCGGCTCGGCGACAACGGCGCAGAACCGGGTCAGCTTCAGGACCCTGTTTACACCGGCGTCGAGACAGTAGTCTGGCCTGCCCGCGCCCGAGTCAATGATGTTGCACTGCGGCGAGTCGGGCCAGAAGCGCTGTGCCGGGATATCGAGCTCATGCTGGTAGTACCTGTTGACCTTCGGAACGAAAGTCTCGGAATTGCCGCCTTCCTTGCGGCAGGCTATTACCGGGTAGAGCTCGTGCGAGCTGCTGAAATGCCTCGAGTCGCTTATGGTCCCGGACCAGGCGTGCTGCCAGTCGTTCCATGAGCCTGTATCGGAGCTCCATGTCGCGTATGAGAATACGAACCTGCCGGCGGATGCGTCCCGCCTTATGCGCAGGCGCATCTTCCTGTACAGGCCGATGCCGGGCGAATCGAGAAGCGTGGTCCACTTGTTGTCTATCATCTTGACTACACCGATTCGATGGTTGCCTCTTACAGCCCTGCAGCCGTAGCTTATGCGAACGTAGTTTTTTATGTCTTTCCAGAGGAACAGCGCGAACCCGGAGCCGTAATGCTTGTGCGCCCCGTCGGTGCGGCTCCACTCGACGGCTATGTCGGCATTGCTGTAAGCTACTTTGCGGCGCGCTGTTAGTACCCAGGGTCTGGCGCCGCCGTCTGTATTTGTGAGACTCCCCCCTGATTCCGCCAGGGACGCCTTACCCTTGCCTTCCCACGTCGAGATTACCGAGGAGCCGTCAAGCTCCTCCCAGAAATCCGTGTCGAGGGCGCAGCCGAACTCGTCACCTTCCGGCGCGAGCTTGAGAACGTTCCGCTCGATAATCAGCTTGTGGTTGCCATCCTCGGCTGCGAAGTCCCAGTCGCCGGCCAGTTTCCTGATAGATATATTTCCATAGGAGTTGACATCTTCTCGCCCGGATTGCGGGGCCAGGCTGCAGCCTGCACGCAAAACGGCAAGCCAGGCGAGGAGTAATATCCACAGGCAGTTACTGAATAGTCGGCTGTATCCGGTTTTCTTTCGAATCATTTGCGAACCTGCTGTTCTAAGTCAAGTCTGGTCAACATCAATTATACACGGTCGTGCGGACGCAGTCAACTTTCATGAAGGCATGCGCTGTGATGGAAAGAGGAAGTCCGGACCGGTTCACTCCTTGTCTGGCACCTATTTGCCTATGCCAAAAGCCCAGATTAGCTTATCCAGACGCCAGCGTGGCTCGTCGGTTGACCACCGGTAGGCATAGAATCGTGTTATGCTCAGGGGAAGTTTTTTCGTAATTGGCACAATGCAC
>DAOVDS010000209.1 GCA_030669415.1 bacterium | reverse complement strand
GACGACGGGAGATTATATGAGCCCAAGCCCAAACCGGTGAGACCGCCTCTCAGGCCGGGCCTGCCTTTGGAGAAGCCTGTTCTCGGGCAGCCGGGGACGGGGGCCGAAGAGGCGCCGCCGGAAGAGCCGACCTCGGAATTCGCTGGTGATTTAGGAGGCACCTACCGGTCTGCGCGTGCGGCCGGCGTGCAGCCTCTCAAGATAGATTTGCCGGAGGGCGGTGTTGCGCTTCACTTCAAGAAGCTCGGCAGGAATCCCAAGCTGACAGTCTTTTCCTCGTCATCCGTCTCGCGCCTCAGGTGGGCGTATGTTGTGCGCATGCTGGCGGCGCTCGGGCTGCTGGCGTTCTGCGTGTGGCAGGGCATCTCGCTCTTCGGTGCGCACAGAGCAGGAAGGTCCTTTCTCGAAGGCCTGGGCGCAGTCGTTCTTATCGTGCTTGTGCTCGGCAGCACTGTGTGCGCGCTTGTCGTTGCCGGCGCGCTCGGGCTCTACGCAGGTGCGAGGCGCTCCGGCTGGCTGGAGAAGTGGCAGCAGGTGTAATAACCGCGCTGCAGGCAGCGCGGCTAAAATGTGCCTACGCCGTTCTGCGGTTCCCGGGTGTCTTTCCCGTCTGCGGGTTCGGGGATAATGTCTTCCGGGTGTTCCGTCTCGGCGAGCCGCTTGCGTGCACGTTCAATCGCCTTGCGGCTCGTGAGATAGAAGACCGCACCGACCAGCGCCCAGAGGATTTTAACAACATGCATTAGGACCGCAATCATAAAGCCTTTATTTGCTTTTCCAAAGCTGCCAAAGAGCCAGGAGTATGCTCCTTCCCCTACGCCGATACCTGCGATAGATATGGGAACTGCGTCAATGAAAGTGCCCACCGGTATGAGGAACAGGAAGTAGATGAAACTTATTTCTTTTACGCCAAGTGCTGCCGCAAAGCAGTAGTTGGATATAACCATTATGAAATGCGCACAGAGACTGAGCAGGAAGGCCCATACTATGGCGCGCTTGTGGGAACGGTAAAGGTATAGGGCGTCGTAAACTTTCTCAATAAGGTGCCCAAGGGGCATTTTCTCTACAAAGCGTGTTACAAAACGTGAGTACCTGATACGCTTAGAGAGGAAAACAGCAAAGAACAGAGCAACGAGTATAAGCAGGCATATAACTATGAGCAGGACTGTACGCAATGTGGGGCTGGCCATGACGAAGGATATATCGGCCAGAAGAGCGACGAAGGCGAAGAAAACCATGGCAAAGAGGCCTATCCCGCGGTCAACGAATACGGAAGTTACGGCACCCGCTTTTTTATCTGGGCTTATGGTGGCGGCATAGTAGGCCTTTATGAGGTCGCCGCCTGTAGAGCCGGGCATGATAATGTTGAAGAACCACCCGACAAAAGTCAGGCGAAACGATGTGAAGAAGTCCAGGTCGATCCCCTGTGCCGCAATCAACAATCTCCAGCGCACAGTACCGATGATTGCAATGATAAAAAAGAATGCAAAGCCAATTAAGAACGCGCTAATTCCTATTTCGCTTAATTTGATTTCTTCGAACTTGATAGTACCGCTAAAGATGAGATAAGCAATTAGCCCCGCCGTAACGGCGATTCTGAGTACGAGAAAGAGCGTTTTCTTGTTGAGCAAACTGTCTCCTTTACCCGGACGTGTTCTTTCACCACGCCTTACGGCGTGGTGCTTCCGGTACCATCAGCGGGCTGAAGCCCGCTGCTTTATTGCAGCATTTCAATGAATGCTTCTATTCGTGTAGCCGTGGGGCCGCTGACGGGCCCGGGCTTGTCAGCCTGGAGCGTCAGAACAGGCACGGCGAGCGCGTCTCGCACCAGCTTGTCGGTGAGCGCGCGCCAGCAGAAATTCTGCACATAGTTCACGATTCCGTCAATACTTCTTTTGCGAACCTCCTTGCTGACATCCGCCATTCTCTGCGCCGTGTCATAGGGATAGGTGTAGAGGGAATACTGCTGGGCGAGTGAACGGGCGGGGTAAGGCATGGCGAACTGGCGCTGGAACTCGTTGAAGACAACGACCGCGCCGCGGGCCTCGATAAACTCATGCAGGTCGCTCAAAATCGGCGGGACGCCGAGAATCCCTACTCTCAGGCCACCACGCACCGGTCTGGCGGCGGCATCGACAACGCCCCGGAGCTTCTTCTCGTAGCCGCGCCAGTCACCCTGGAAATCGCTCATGCCCACGAGGCACAGGTGGTTTTGCGTACCTGTCAGGCGGCATTCCTCCCAGGTCAGGCGGTCAACTTCGGCTGCGAGCTCTCTCACACCCCGCAGTTGGACGCGCACCTGCTCCGCTGCGTCGATGGTTGTGCCAAGGAAAGAACAGAAGCGTTCAATCTCTCGGTGCATGAGGGCCTGGTCCGCCGGGTATGGGTAGCTGAACTCCACTGTCTCGATGCCTTCGGACTGCCAGATTTCGAGCAGGGCGCGCGTGTTGGTGCAGTCACCGCCAGTCACGCCGATGACACGTTTGAGCTCCTGCCGGTGCGCGGCCATGTAGATTCCCTTTATCCAGGTGCAGGTGTTCTGCGGCAGGCCTGCGCACTCGGCCTGCTCGACCATCCCGGCCGGGTCAGGGTCGGCGATGAAGACATTGTTGAGGTCAACGGGTGAGAGCCCGGCTGCGAAGACAACCTCGGAAGGAAGGGTGGCTGTTATTCCTATTCTCTGAACATGCTTCATGGTGTTCTGTCAAAGAAACAACCCCGTCTAACAGGAGACGGGGCTGTCAGGTTCGCATTTCTCTTCGCTACATCACTTCGGCCTGCTCTTTGGCCACGAAGATCTTCTCGTTCTCGCCCTTAACCCACTTGAGATAGTCAAGCAGGGTCTTCCTGTCCTGCTCGCTGAGTGACGGAAGATAATTCTCGTACCACTCCTTGTCCGCCACTTTCCCGTACTCCCTGGCATACTCGTCGAGTTGGGGAACAAACTCGGTTATTATTGACTCGCCACCCTTGTGCGTGGGATATGCGCTGTTCTCGCGCACCGCGTCCCTGAGGACCTCGGGGTTGTCGATAATGGCGCACGGGCGCAGCAGGTTCTCAGTATAGGGCTGGCGCCTGCGGAACGAGCGGAAAAAGTCTGAGTCCAGTATCTCCTCGAGCGACTTGTCGCGGATGTTGTCCTTGGCGAAGTGGCAGAACACGCAGGGCTCGACATCGCCGTGGTTGTTGACGTGGAAGTAGTGCCTGCCGCCTGCTATGCAGCCGCCGCACATGGTGCCGTCGCACCAGAAGTCGGCGATAACGATGTCTTTCTCCATGCGCATCTTGACAAGTTGTTGGCGCCGCCAGATTCGCTGCTGTGGGGTCGGGACCAGCTCGAGTGAAGGCTTGCGGCCAATCGGGATGTAATTGAAATACCACCCGATAAAGCATCCCTGGTTGACGTAGAAGTCAATAAACTCCTCACTTGCCACAAGCTCGTTATTCTCCCTGGTGGCGGTGGCGGAATAGCCGAAAAGCACACCCTCGTTGCGGAGGTTCTCGAAAGCTGTCATTATTTTCTTGAAGTGGCCATCACCGCGCCGGGCATCCGTCTCCTTCTCGAACCCCTCGACACTTATGCACGGCAGGAGGTTCCCAAGCTCCCCGAGCCGCTTGGCCGCGTCATCGTCTATGAACGTGCCATTGGTGTAGCACTGGAAGTAGATATCGCTGTGCTTCTCAAGCATACGCCAGAAGTGTGGATAAACGAACGGCTCGCCGCCGGAGATGACTATGAAGTAAATGCCCATGTCCTTCGCCTGCTTGAGTACCGAGTCGAGAAGCTCCCAGGGCAGGTCTGTTTCAACACCGCTCTTGTTGTACTCGCCGGCGTAGCAGCCATAACAGTCCAGGTTGCAGCGCATCGTGGGGCTTATCACGAAAAAAAAGGGGGCCCAGTAACCGAGCTTGTTCATCAGCGATTCCCGGACCTTCGCGCCCCTGACCTGTGAGTTGACGACAAATGCATCGATAGCACGAGTGCGGCATGCCTTCGATGCCTGCGCCAGCCGGTTCTTGGCGACAACCAGCATCTTGGTTATGAAATCTCTGCCCTCGGGATATGGCACTTCCGTGTCAATACGTTTCTTGACAATATTGATAAGCTTCTCATCAGACATGTACGGTATGAACTTACCCATGGTGCGCATTGTCTGAGTGATTAGCAAGTCATGGGACTTCGACAAAATACCCATTATTCTCCCTCCTCACAATTGGGCAAATGAAGAAGGCTCCTCTCCAAGACAGACCATCATTACAGGACAGTCGGGCATTGTCAATCAAGAATCTGCCAAATTTTACCTGACAGGTCTTGCACATGTGCGTGATATTTCAGCCGATGCAATCTCGCCGGCATAGGCGTCCATGATGTGATGTGCCGTCACATCCGCCTTGAGCCCCATTTCTTCAAGGCCGCAAGCGGGTACGGGCACACCTTTGGTCTGTACGTTGATGCCCAGATGTATCAGCGTGGAGACGGGCGAGACTGCCGCTATGGAAACAGAAATTTTTCTTTTTTCCAGGTAGAGGTCGTCACCGCTCCTGACAATGGGGAGGCCGGAAGCGTCGCGCAGGTGCTCACACGCAAGTGCAGCAAGCAGCCTTTGCATCAGGATTCCCCTGTCCAGGTTGCAGCCGAAATGCTCGATTATGAAATGCAGCATCAGGGGGCTGTAGATGCGACTGCCGGACTCGATGTCCTCGAGGTCAACCATGAACTCGGGTTTCACATCGCAGGAGCCGAGAAAGGATACAATGCAATCGCCCTTGATGCCGAATGTCTTTCGGGCCCAGTGGGAATGGAGTTGCTCTCCCGTGTAGTCTATGCGTTGCTCTGCAAAGTGAACGTTCAAGGTGCGAGCCTTATGAAAGGCCGAACTTTTTGAGGGCGCTCTCCATGTCGGCCATTGCCACGAAGAGCCCCGAAAGGCCGAGTACCTGCATGGCTTTTTCCACCGCCGGCTGCACACTGACGAGCACCACGGGGGGGTGGGCCCATTCGCCTTGCTTCGAGCTTGCGTAGGAGACAAGGAGGCTCAGGCCTGTCGAGCTGATAAAAGGCACCTCGGCCAGGTCGAAGATGATGCGGCCGACCCCCTTGGTTTCAATTTCATCGAGCACGCGCCGCAGACGCCGTGCCTGCGGCGTTTCGACGAAGCCGCGCAGCCTGATAATCCCCGTTGTCGGAGGTCCGTCTCTTACTTCAACTTCGACTTCCATGCGACCGGCCCCGTAAACAAGTGGCAGAGCACGACTACTTGTCACCGTCTTCATTGTCGGGCTTGGTGAACCCGCAGGTGGCGTCGTACTTCTTCTTGAACGCCAGGATACCTTCGGCAATGCCCCGCGCTATCTTCCTTCTGTAGGCGTCTGTCTTGAGCTTCGCCGCAGTCGCGCGGTGGCTCATGAAGCCCATCTCCACCAGCACCGCCGGGCAGCGCGAATTCCTGATTACCCGGAAGTTCGACTCGAGCACCCCGCGGTTGTTGTCCGCTATCGCCGTGTCAAGCTTGCCTGATATCTTCTCGGCAAGGCACTTGCTCTGCTCGAAATACGCCATGAGCAGTGCGCGCCAGACTATCTTATCAATTTCAGTTGCGCGTTTCGCCCGGCCTCCCAGCTCCTCGCCCGTAACGGGCGCCTCGCGTGCAGCTTTCTCGACCCTGTCGTTCAACTCCCGGTGCGGTCGGACCACGTAGACCTCGAATCCTGTCGCCGCTGGATTGGTGCAGCCGTTCGCGTGTATCGAAACAAAGATGTCAGCCTTCTTCGAGTTGGTGAAGTCGCACCGCAACTCGAGGTCGGTCTTATGGTCTTCCGAGAGGTGCACATCCCGCTCACGTGTCATGAGCACCTCTACGCCCTGCTCTTCGAGCATGTCCTTGACCTTGAGAGACACGGACAGGTTTATGTCCTTCTCCTGAAGACCGTTCGCGCAGGCACCGGGAAATCTCCCGCCGTGTCCCGGGTCCAGGACAACTCTCCTGAGTTTCTTGCCTTGCGCCTGCGCTGCCTCCTCCTTCTTGCGCCGCTGAGCGCGTTTTTCCTCGAGCCGTTTCTTGAGCATTTCCACAAAGCTCTCTGGTATCTGGACCTCGCCCCTCTTGAGCATCACCCTTGACTGAAGGTTCACAATCTCGCAGTCCAGCATAGCGACATCGAGACCTGGCGTGACCACCGCCTCCGTGTCTTCGCTGACCAGCCTCAACCGGTTGGACAGGTCGTCAAAGAACAGGCTCAGGCCGCATTCCAAAGCAACGTGATGCGCACCGACGTACTTGACCTTATCCTGGCCGACTGCGGTGCCTGGCAGAACGACCGTTGCTGCAAAAAGCGCAAGAACAGTTGTCCACCTTGCTACTGTCGAGATAATAGACATATCACCACCTGCGAACACGAGAAGCACACAGTGATTATGTCATGCATTGGCCGCACTGTCAAACTGATTCTCCACACCTTGTCTTCACAACCGGAGGATTTCTTCCCTGTTTCGGGAGCGGCTGCCCAAGGGCGGGTCGGAGGGTACAATCAAAGCTTGTCCGCGCTGCCTGCAGACTATGGCTCCCAAGGAGGTACATAACCACCTTCGGAACGCGACTCGACGCTCAGGGCTTCTACCTTCGCCTGCGAAGCGCGAGATAGGCGCAGGCAATCAGCATAAGTGGCGCGAAATAGCCGAACAGGTGATTGAGCGGGGTCGGCTCTCTGTCTATCGTGCAGGAGCACCCGCCGCTCTTCTTCTTGCCGGCCGGGAACGTAACTTGTCTCAACGCGGACTCCGGCGGCTGACCCGGCACTTGCGTCCTCACCCTCGTCCACTCCGAACGAATTACCGCAGTTTGTGCAGTAGTGAGCCGCGTCAGGTACTTGCGACCTGCAGAATGGGCACTCTTTCATATCCGCACCTGTCGGTTGGACAAGCTATTCACGTCTGAGACTTCCCGCCTGGAACACACGCACGTCCCTCTCCTGTTAATCATACCAGGCCAGCAGGCTGGCTGCAAGGCTTTCTCTACCGGCGTGTCTACCGGCGGCAGAACCGAATCACCGGCGCATCTCATTGGATTCACGGAGCTTAGGGGCAAATGCGGGTTAGATGCGAGTTGGGCAGTTCTCGTTGCTTACGGGTCGTAGAAATACGTCGGGATAGCAGGCAAAACCCGCCGGAGCGGCGCTTGCCTTCAGGATGTGCCGCGGGTGAGTTCGGAGACGATTTCGAGCAGGCGTTCGTTGTTGAAAGGCTTGGTGATGTAGTAATCGGCTCCCCAGTTATAGCCGTCGAGAATGTCTTTCTCAGACGTGCTGGCGGTGACAATGATTACCGGCATCCTGAACTCGTTTTCACGCATGTACTTCAGCAGTTGTATGCCATCCATGTTGGGCATGTAGATGTCGGAGATTACGACGTCGAACTTGCGCTTCGTGAGCTGCTCGACAGCCTTCTCACCATCGCTGGCGTCCTCGACGATGTAGCCGCTGACACTCAGCACTGCTCGAAGGAGCGTCCTTATGTCACTCTCATCGTCAACAACAAGGACCTTGGGCTTTACCGACGGGGGAACAGCTTGGCGGGTGACCTCCCGCCTGCTTTCCTGCTTGGACGCGACGTGGACTTCTTCAGGTACTTCAATGCGGCTCGAAAGCGCCTCGAAGAAGTCATTGGCGCTGTCCCACCTGTTTTCCGGGTGCTTGCTTATCGCCTTCATTATAGCCTTGTTGACGTGCTCGGGAACGTTGAGCAGCGCCGATGGGTTCTTGAGCATAATCTGGGTTTCAATAGACCCTTCATTGAACGGCGGCGTGCCGTTGAAGCACTCGTACATGAGTATCCCGAGCGAATATATGTCGCTGCGAAGG